>SHZI01000063.1 GCA_009692345.1 Gammaproteobacteria bacterium
CGAGAGGCGAGCCGAGGGTCGGCGCCGGCAGACCGTTATAGGACGAAACCTGGCGCGGGAGGCGGCAGCCCGCCTCAACCATTGCCGCGGGGCTGATTTTCGGGTGGGAGGTGGCGGCGACTCTCGACCTGTATTGGCAACGTCCCCCGCGCATGCGCAGGACACCGCGATTGCGATCAGCCACTCGGGCAACTGGGTCTGCGCAGCTGCAATCTGCGGCCAGGCGGGACTTGGGATCGACGTGCAGGCAATCGAACGCCACGACGTCTTGCGTCTGGTGGAATTCCTGGACTGGACCGGGCTGCTGGGCCCTTCGGCCGGCGATAAGCAGACAGACCGGGACCGGTTCACCCAACTCTGGACGCTTTGGGAGGCAGCCGTGAAGTGCGACGGGGTCTCGGTACTGGCCGCCCATACCCCGGCCTTCGCGAGCCTGGCCCGGCAATTCCGCCCCGGTACCGAGCAGTCCTGGTCAGCAGGCGGCTACTGGGCGCAAAGCATGCGGCTCGACCAGCGCCACTGGCTCACGCTCGTCGCCGCGCGCACGGTGCCGCCAGCCGTGGACATTTTCCACGTCGACCACTCGGCAGCCGCCGCCGGGCAGGCCTGATGGAGGGCACGTGGCTAGCGAGCTACACGGTCAGCTGCGCTGCTGGCATAGGGTTGGCGGCCGTCCGCGCGTCGCTCGCGCAGCGCAAGACGGGCCTGCGTCCGGGGTCCTGGGCTGCGGCGGGGGTTGATACCTGGCTGGGCCCGGTACCGGCTGATCTCTCGGCCGGGTGGCCCCACTCGATGTCCGCCTGGGACAGCAGGAACAACCGCCTCGCCTGGCTGGGTCTTCATCAGGATGGCTTCCGTGGGGACGTAGCGACGGCGATAGAGAAGTTCGGGCCGGGAAGAGTCGGGTTGATCGTGGGCACCAGCACGTCTTCGATCGGGCGTACCGAAGAGGCCTACTCCTCACTGACGCCGGAGGGCCGCTTTGGGTCAGTCTTTCTGCAGCCCGCGATCCACAACCCGCACTCGACCGGCGCGTTCCTCGCTCACGTACTGGGAATTAGCGGTCCGACCATGACCATCAGTACGGCGTGCTCCTCAAGTGCCAAGGCACTGGCAAGCGCCGATCGCTGGCTACGCTGCGGGATCGTCAACGCCGTGGTTGTTGCCGGCGTCGATAGCCTGTGTCGCAGTACGATCTACGGCTTCGAGTCACTGCAGCTCGTTTCGCGCGGACTGTGTCGCCCCTTCGACGAACACCGGGATGGCCTCAATATCGGTGAGGCTGCGGCGCTCGCCTTGCTGACGCGCGAGCCGCTCGGGACGCCGCGCGCTCGACTGCTCGGGTACGGGGAGAGCTGCGACGCCTACCACATGTCGAGCCCGCACCCGGAGGGCATTGGGGCGCGGCTCGCGATGGAGCAGGCGTTGCACCGGGCTGGCGTTGACCCGGCGGACGTCGGCTACGTCAATCTGCACGGCACGGGAACCCGCGGCAATGACTCGGTCGAGTCCCTCGCCCTGGCGGCCATCCTGCCCCCCGGGATCCCGGCGAGTTCCACGAAGGGCTGGACCGGGCATGCGCTCGGCGCCGCGGGCCTGCTGGAGGCCGTGCTCGCCATGGAAGTCCTCACCACCGGCCTGCTCCCGGGCAACCTCAACCTGGAGAAGACGGGTGGCGACATCGCCTACCCGGTGATTGACGACAACCTGGAGGCCCGCGTGGACGTTGTGTTGTCTAACTCGTTCGGCTTCGGCGGCAACAACTGCGTGCTGGTCTTCGGGCGAGCGGACTGATGGATCTCTTCATCGCGCCACGCGCCGGAATCTGGTGCCGCAGCGTGCCGGGCTGGGATCAGTTCTGCGCGGCACTGGCAACTGGAGAAGAGCCCGGGAACCGGCTCGCCGAGCCCCTGCCGGATCTCCTGCCTGCCCGGGAGGCCCGCCGGGCACCGCTGCATGTACGCCTCGCGATCGAGGCTGGAACCCAGGCTTGCCGGGAGAACGGCGTGGTAATGTCCGATGTGATGACCGTCTTCGCCTCGGCCATGGGTGATCACCAGATTACCGACTACATGTGCAGGACACTCGCAGACTCCTCACCGATGCTGTCACCGACGCGCTTCCACCATTCGGTGCACAACGCCGCTTCGGGCTACTGGTCGATCAGCGCGGGAAACAGGTTGGCGAGCGCTGCCATCGCGGCGCTCTCCTGCACATTCGCTGCAGGTATCCTCGAGGCCGCCAGCCTTGCCGTCTCCGAACCCGGCACGGTGCTGCTGATCGCCCACGATATTCCGGCATCGTCGCCACTGGACGCGGTTTGCAGCACCCGCCAGCCATTTGCGTTGGCCTTCCTCGTGTCTTCACAGCGCATAGCACCGCAATGGCGGGGGATGCGCCTTGAATACCGGGAAACGTCGAGTCCGTGGCCCACGCCCGAGCCTGGCTGGCTGCAGAAACTGGCTATGGATAACGAATGCGCGCGGGGAATCCCGCTGCTGGAAGCGCTGGCAGGTCACAGGCCAGCAACCCTGGCGTGGCCCCTGAACGAGGCCGCGCACCTGCGCCTGCAACTCGGGCCGGGCGCCGGAGCGCTACCCGACCCTACTTCTTCAGTTTGACGACTTCCCCCTGGAAGGTCACGCCGGCCATGATGCTCCCGGCGCCGCATTCGTACTCCGTAGTGCTGCTAACTGTATTGCGCTTGTAGTAGCTCTTGACGTTGATCACAGCATCGCCACCTGTCTGGAGGGCGCGGTCCTGGAATGACAACATCGCGGAGAGGAACGCCCAGTCACAGGCGATCTTGTCGGACTTGCCAAAGGCGTTGGTCTTTTTGTTGCTGGTAAAGACGCCGAAGCTGCGCTCCACAGCGGGTGGCTGAGAATCGCCAAAGAAGAACTTGATGCTGGGGTTCAGCTTGGCTATCGCCTCCGGGGCACTAATAGCCTCGGCTATCGGAAAACGAACCATCTCATCCCGGGCCAAAGCAGTGTTCACAACAAGCGCGGCTGCTCCGCCGATCAAGGCGGCAACAAGTTTGCTGGAGTTCATCGATTTACCCCCACAGGGAAACACGAAGTAAGAGCGGTGACGCGGCAAGTGCCTAGAGCTTCTGAAGCTCAGCGTCGATACCCTGTTTTAGCAGGGCCACCCAGTCGTTGTAGAACGGGTGGATGATCTCCTTGCCGATGCCGGCCTTGTTCTTGTAATTCATGTTGATGCTGCTGGCATAGCGGATGCCGTAGGTCTTGGTGTCGAAAGTCACGTTGACCACAACTGTGTGTTTGTTTCGCACCAGCGTGGTGAGCTGAAGCACACCAGAGTCCCCTCCTGAGGCCGTCCAGGGATACGCCTGGCTCGCCCCCGCTGCACGAATGGCCTGCGCAACGGCTTCGATGGAGGGCGGCTTCCCGCTCGACGTGAGAATGGTGTTGTTCTCCAGGTTGACGAGGAACTCTGTTCGCTTTGCTTCTGCAAGGCCGGCTATGCCCAGAAGAAGTACGAGGATGATGCCGTTACGAATAGCACGCATGATGGTCTCCAATTCTGGGCACGTAGGAATGTTGTTAAAGCGACGCCGCAAGTACCTAAAGCTTCCGAAGCTCAGCATCGATACTGTCCTTCAGCTGAGCCACCCACTTGTTGTAGAAGGGGTGGATGATTCCTTTGCCGTCCTTCCCCTGATAGTTCATGTTAATGCTGCTGGAATAGCGGATGCTGTAGGTCTTGGCGTCGAAGGTCACGTTGACCACAACGGTATGCTTGTTGCGCACTAGCGTGGTGAGCTGCAACATGCCCGGCCTCTCGCCAGACGGCGTCCACGGATACGCCTGACTCGCGCCCGCTGCCCGAATGGCCTGCGCAACAGCGTCGAGAGTCGGCTCCTTGCCGCTCGACGTAATGATGCTGTTGTTCTCCAGATTGATGAGAACCACGCTGCCACGCGCCTGCGCAAAGCTGGCTATGCCCAGAAGAACGACGAAGATGATGCCGTTGCGAATTGCCAGCATGATTGGGCTCCCTATTGGTCGTTACAGATGTCGGGACTTTAGACCATGCTGGCTACTGGCGCACCTCAGGGCGAGAATTGTGTGCCCGAGGGGGCCCCAGGGCCCTGCAACCTGCCCGGGCAGCGACGAACATCGTGAAGGTTCCTATCGCGACTGTCGTGCCGATGGAGGACAGGAGGGGAATCGACGATGTCCCCAGGATGGCGAAGGCCCCGGCAGTCGAGGCAGCGCCGGCGATGATCGCGTGTCGTGTGTCCAGAAACTCCGAGCGCGAAACACCGGGCCGGCTGTAGAACAGGCAGTAGTCCATGCCCAGGCCGGCTACCAGGACCAGCGACACCATGTGGAACAGCGAAACGGCGCCATCGAGCCAGCTCACGGCCGCCAGGGTGAACGCCACGGAGGCCGCCACCGTGCCGGCCGACCACAGGAAGCGGCCCAGACTGCCAGTTGACCAGACCACGAGTACGGCAATCAACACGGTTGCCCCCGCAAGGATAGTCATGAGCCTGACCCGGTAGCCCCTGACCAGCGACTCACTGGCTGCCTTGAGATCCACGAGTTCGGCGCCCGGAGCCTGAGCCTGCAGCCAGTCGGCGAGCTCTGCTGGCGAAGTGAGGCCAGCCAGGAACACAACGGAACGCCAGCGCCCGCCGGACTGGGAGAGGTGGCTGCTGACGAAGTCAGCAAGAAAGCCGTCGGCCAGATCTGTTGCACCGAGCATAGCCAGGCCTCGCGCTTCCTCCACGTCGGCCGCAAAAGGTTCGAATGCGCCCGGCCGGAACGGCAGCTCCTGTCCGGCTTCCAGTAGTCGCTGGCTGAGTTCATCGGGCGGTGGTATCGCCGCACGTCGCCGTTGCTGGGTCGCCTTGCTCGGAAGAAGTCGGGTCACCGCGGACCAGGACCTAAGAAGACTTCTATCGCGTGCACCCTCCAGCTGCCGGTCAAGACCCTCGGTGCGCTCCAGTGCGGATTCGAGCGAGTCAGCGCTGATACTAATCAGATAACGGACATCGGGCGCTCCGAATCGCTCGCGCATCTCTTGATCGCGGGCGAGCAGATACGAGGGCAGCGGCGTCACCGAGCCAAGATTGTCGTTCCACTGAACGCCGCCGTTTGTCGCGACAAACGCGGTGGTGGCCGCCAGCAACGGCAGCCACACGCGCGCCGATAGACTGAATTCCTGTAGCTTGGGGTCCTGGGGTACCCCAGGACGAGACTTCATCAGGTTCGGCAGCACCCAGCAGGTCACTGCCATGGCGCAGACGATCCCCGTGAGGGAAAAGACGCCGAGCTGCGCGAGCCCGCGGGATCCGGACGCGACGAGTGCCGCGTAGGCAACGATGGTCGTTCCAGCCGACGTCAGCAGCGTGCGTAACAGGACCCTCACGCCCTCACGGGGGGCGAGGTGGCGTGCGTGGCTGAAAAGATGCATCGGGTAGTCATCCACGACACCGATCAGGGTCGCCCCAAAGGCGATCGTGATGCCATGGATCTGCCCAAACACGAGACTGGCAGCGATCAGACCGCCGAGGACGCCAGCCGCGAGCGGGATCACGCTCAGAAGCGTCAGACGCAGCGAGCGATACGCCAGCGCCACGATGATCAGCACGGCAAGCGTGGCTAGCAGTCCGAGCACCTGGGATTCGCGCTGGATGAGCTCCTGCACGCGAGCTCCGTATACGCCGACACCGTAGAGTTCCATGCCCTCCTCGCGCCCCGACACGTCACGGTAGGCCTGACGGACTTGCTTGATCGCGTCCTGCTGGCCAGCGATGTCCAAGGGTGGCGCAACGGTCTCCGCAACGAGAAACGCACGTGACTCGCCGTCAGACCAGCGCGGGCTGTTCTCTGCCCCGCCGAACTGCAGGCCCTCGAGGCTGCGCGGTGCGGCCCAGACCGGATCCCGGGATATGAGCCGCGACATCTCAGGCCCACCAAAGGTAGCGAGATCGCTGACCCGCTCCGTGAGGGCTGCGCGCAGACCTTCGCTGGTCCAGTCCACGTCAGCAAGCAGATAGCGCCAGCGCCAGATCGACGCCGGGATGCTGTCCGTGGAGATCTCGCGCTGGCCATTCTCGACGCGCAGGAACAGCGGCGAGCGGGAAAGCACGTCACGAACACGGGCGGACTGCCCGACCGCGTCAGCACCAGGCAGTGCCGAAATCTCGATGAAAATCAGGCGCGCCCCGGCCCCCTGGCCCAGCCGCTCGACCAGCACTGCTTCCTGCTCAGTCACCGGCACGGGCAGAAAGTAGGCGAGATCGTAAGTGGGCTTGACCTTCCACAGCACGAGCCCCAACCCGAGGCCAAGCCCGAGGACGGTGCCAATCAGCCACCGGCTAGCGGAGCCTACCGGCACGCCTCAGGTCCCGGCCTGTGGGAACATCATTTCCTGCCACTCCCCCGCGCCCTGATCGAAGCGCAGGCGCAGGAGCGTCGCGCCGGTGCCAGACACACTGATTAGCGTGACCATGTTCTTGCCGCTGGAGACTCTGGGCCTGAGCTCCAGGGTCCATCCGTGGGAATCCTCATCGAGCATGACCGTGAATACGCGCTCCAGAGCGGCAGGGTCGCGGTTCATCAGTGCGGTGATCCCGGCATGGAAAGCCTGCCAGCGGGCATCGCCCGCAAGGTCCAGGGTCCGACGCTTACCCTGCCGCTCCAGAGTCAGAGTATGGGCGGTGATCTGCACACGTTCCTCTGTGGGCGAGACGATCCGCTTGTCGATTGTACCGTCCCTGTCGATGCGAAGTTCTCCATGAACCTCGATTGGCTCCATAAGAAGTGCCGACATGCGCCTCTCGACGAAGGGTATGGCCCCCTCCGGAGCTGGTGCCAGCGTTGCCAGAAAGGCGGCGACGCGCTCCACGTCGTCGCTGCCCGCTTGTGCAGCGGCGGCGACGATGAGCAGCAGAGTCAGCCAGCGGCTACGCATTCCAGAAGTCATAGAAGTTGAACCAGTTATAGGGCGCGGCGCGCACCTGGCGCTCCAGGCGGTCCGCGAAAAAAGCCACTCGCTCCTTCACGAAGGCGTCCCGATGACGTTCTTCGAGGGCCGCATCGTTCGCCACCTCTTCGACATCGATCTGGTAGCCCCGCCCATCGAAACTGGCAAGGATGAGGTACACAGGCACCCGAAACAGGTGGGCGATTATGAACGGGCTCGCCGGGAAACGCGCTTCTGTCCCCAGAAAATTGACACCGATCGTTCGCTCGTCGGCGCGGTACCGGTCGCCGAGCCAGCCGATCCACTCACCTGCGCGCAGAGACTCGCCAATCCGCAGCGTCAGGGCCAGTGGCTCTCCAGCCGCATCGAGGATGTTCGCGGCGAACTGGGGATCAACGCGCTCAAGTCTGTCAATCAGGCGATAGTTCAGCTTCCGGTCGAGGAGCAGCCGCAGGTGCAACGCCGGATTGGTGAGACCAGCCTGCCGCGCCGCCTCCACGCTGCCGAAGTGGGCACTGAGCAGGATGCAGCCGCGACCCTGATCCAGCGTCGCCTCCATTTCTTTCTGGCCAGTCACCCGGATTGGGATGCCGTGTCCGCGGGGGGACAGCAGAAAGGCCCGGTCAACCGTGACGCGCGCAAAGGTGTGAAAGTGCCGAAAGCTGTCGAGAATGCCGGCGGGCCGGCCCAGCACCCGAGTGAGGAATTCGCGCGAAGCCCTGCGCTCAGCGGACCTGGCCAACAGGAAGTAGGCCGCAATCGGTGCTACGCAGAGGTGTGTCACCCGCCGCCCGGCGAACCGGGCAAGGCCCTCGAGGAACCACAGTCCCGCGGCGTAACCGGCCTCGGGGCGAGCATGCCAGGGGGTGGTCTCGAGATGCTTGGCCACGATAGTCAGTCGCTCCCCGCTCCGACCGCGTTACTCGCGTTGAACAACCGGAGTACCGCATCGTTGGGCAGCTTGCCGCTTGCCGCGCGTGGTAACCCCGGAACCATCAGGATCGGGCGCGGTATGAAGACCGGGTCTAGCACGGGCCTTAAGGCCGATCGGACGGCACTGCCATCGAGAGAACCAGAAACTACCAGCGCTGCCAGACGCGTGCTGCCGGCCACACCCGGTACTCGGAACGCCACGGCGTCGTCGACGCCGGGGATGGACATGATCAGGCGCGTCACGTCCACGAGCGACGTGCGCTTGCCACCGATCTTCACGAGATCACTGTCGCGCCCCACCAGCAGGAAGCTGCCGTCTTCACCAAGCTCCAGGGTATCTGGCAGGGGCACTGGGGCCTCCAGGTGTGCTGCCGAGATCACAGTAGCATCAGTGTGGTTACGAGCCTGAAACCCCTCAAACAAGCGGTAGCGCTCGTTGAGTACAGTTCGCCGCCACGCCATGCTGCCCACCTCGGAGCAGCCATAGATCTCCACGACCTCGCAGCCGCACATTGCCTCGAGGGAGGCTGCGAGCCCTGCCTCAAGCGGGGCCGTTGCCGAAAGAATCCGCGCCAGGCGAGGAAACCCGAGCCCGGAGGCGACCAATGCGCGCAGGTGGACGGGCGTGGAGACGAGCACGCAGGGCCCTGACACGTTCTGGAGCGTGGCAGCCACGTTCGCCGGGTAGAAGGGTCGCCCGTCGTGCATGGTTGCAGGCCCTTGCAGGGCCGAAAGCACCGTCGTCTCCAGGCCGTACATGTGCTGGGCTGGCACGGTAGACACCACGGTGAACTTCCCCAGCCCGGCCGGGAAATAGCACTGGAGATTGATCTCCGTCGATCTGACCAGCGCCTGCCAGCTCTTGCGCTGGGGCACCGAAGACCCTGTCGTCCCGCTGGTGAAGACGACTGCTGCCAGAGTGCTGCCGGGTATCTCGGTGTTGGCAGCAGGGCCGGTGGCCGACGCATCCGTGAGTACCACCGGTGCATCCAGCCGCCTGCCTGGGACGTCCGTCAGCACGCAGCTACCGGCCCAATTGCGGTGGATAGCGAGGACGGTTTCATCGAGGGGGTTCGGCGGCAGCAGCGTCGCCAGCCCCCTCGTCAGCGCCGCCGCAAACCCAACCAGGAAACGGTAGCGGTCTTCGCAAATGTTGATGATTGCACCGGCGTTGGGTAACGCCAACGCCTGGCCGCCAACCTGTGCGAGGAACTCAGCAACAGTGACGGGACGACCCTTGCTGATAGCGATGACGTCGCCGGAAGCGCGTGCCAGAAGCCGGGGATCCTTAAACGTCACCAGGGGCTGATGACCACTGTCGCGGGGGTGCACGTGTGAGCGCGTCCCGGACGGTTTCAGGACCCTGCCAGGGTCACGCGGTTGGCATCGACGTGCAGGGCAAGGCTCCGCAGGTTAGCGAAGACGCGCTTCGTCGCCTCGTCTTCAGCGCGCAGCTGTACACCGTAGCGTTGAGCGATGGCTACGGCGATCTCGAGGGCGTCGATCGAATCGAGGCCAAGCCCATCGCCAAACAAAGGCGCCTCGGCAATAAGACTGTCGGCCGTCACGGTTGAGAGGTTCAGCACCTCAACGATCATGCAGGCAAGCTCGCGCTCAGTATCTGTCTGCGTCGTCACCCTGGTCTCCACTGAAATGAACTAGTAGGAAAGCCCCTGAATAGTCAGAAAAACTACAGCACCCACACGTGAGCCGAAGCGGGTATGTATGGCATGATAGTACCTGCAGTCGCCTTTCGTTGGGCCGCGCTATCGGGGGCAGTCGAGCATGGCAGCGACCCAATTCGGGTCTATTTCCGACTCACGTCTGAGGCAGGTCGGCGGTGGGCCGGAACCTGTCTCCCCCCAGCTTTACGCTGCCCGCGACGGGGCCGCCCCCGGCGGACCAGACCCCTTCTTCAGACTGCAGTTCCACACCGACGGCATCCAGGGCGACGACGCCACAGTCTTCTGCGTACCACTGCGCCCCCTCGGCGGTGGGAGTCCCTGGGAGACGTGGGCGGGTCCGGAACCGATCGAATTGGCTCTGGACGATGACATCAGGGCTGTGGCCAGCGCCGATCACGTCGTCGTCCATGCGCGAAAGGCCGTCGGCCCCGATACAGACATGACGGAAGCCACGCTTGCGGTTTACGGTGGGGTTCTCCAGCGCATTCGCGATCTCGGCTACTCAAACCTCGTGCGTATCTGGAATTTCGTTCCCGATATCAATGGGGGTTCGGGGGACGATGAGATCTACACGCGCTTTAATCGCGGCCGCGCCGCCGCGTTCGATCGCCTGGGTCTGCACCCGCGACAATTTCCCGCCGCCACCGGCGTCGGCTGCCCGGCGGGAGCCCCCCTCACGGTAGTCATCCTGGCGAGCCGGTCGGAACCACTGGCCATCGAAAACCCGCGCCAGGTCAGCGCCTACCACTATCCCCGGCAGTACGGACCCTGGCCGCCCGCCTTCGCCCGCGCAATGATCCTGCCCGACCGGGACGGGGGGAAACTGTACATCTCGGGCACTGCAAGCATCGTTGGGCACGAATCGCAGCACAGGGATATCGAGGCCCAGCTGCAGGAAACGCTCGCGAACCTGGACCAGCTCATGGAAACGGTCGGGGCGCGCCTGCCGGGCGTCGCGGTTGGCCCCCGGCGGATCTGGCGGGTGTACCTCCGCGACCCGGCCGATCTCATGCACGTGGAAGCCGAGGTCGCCCGCCGCCTCGGCGGCAACGACAGCGTGGTATTCCTGCAGGCGGATATCTGTCGCCGCGAACTGCGCGTGGAGGTTGAGGGCGTATGCGAGCTGACAACCGCCAGTGTGCGGTCCCACGCCTGATCCGCCATGCGCATCGCCTTCATCTCACCCAACCGCGAGCACCTGCCCGACCCGGTACTTCCACTGGGCATCCTCTACATGATGAGCGTTGCCGGTGAAGGACACGAAAAGACACTCATCGACCTCTGCTTCGAAGACCAGCCTCTGGAGTTCCTGGCCCGGCGCCTGCGGGAGTTCGACCCGGACCTGGTCGCCGTCAGCATGCGCAATATCCAGAATGCTGACTACACCGACACCGGCACCACGCTGGGCTACTACGACCAGGTGGTGCGCACCATCCGTGAGCAGTGCGCTGCCCCGGTAGTAATGGGCGGGGGTGGCTTCAGCGTAATCCCCAACGAACTGATGCAGCGGTTTGGCCTCGACTACGGCGTCACCGGCGAGGGAGAGCAGGCCTTCGCAGAGCTGGTGGCGCGGCTGGCTACGGGTTCGCGGGACACAGCTGGCATCAGAAACCTCCTGGGGGGAAGCGGCGCCGCACTTATCGGGGGCCTGAGCCGCCCCGACTTCCTCGATATCAAGCGCAACGTGCAGCCGGACCGGCGCTGGGCGGACCCGCGCTACTACGAGTACTCCGGCATAACGTCCATCCAGACCAAGCGTGGCTGTGCCATGCAATGCGAGTACTGCACCTACCCGCTGATCGAGGGTCGCACCATTCGTCAGCGTGTCGGTGACGTCGTGGCAGATGAATGGGAGGCAATGCTCGCCACTCACCCGGCTATCAGTCACGTATTTATTGTGGACTCGGTGTTCAACCTGCCACCACGGCATGCGCGGGAAGTCTGCGAGGCGCTGATTGCCCGTGGGTTGAACACGCCCTGGACCTGTTATCTCAACCCAGTACGCTTCGACCAGGAGCTGGCCGACATCATGGCCCGCTCAGGCTGCCAAGGCGTCGAGATCGGCTCGGACTCAGGCACGGATCAGGGCCTGGAGCGGCTGAAGAAGGGCTTCACGACCGAGAAGATCCGCCAGACGAGCCGCATCTGCCAGCAGGCAGGCATCAAGGATTGTCACACCTTCATCCTCGGCACGCGGGGAGAGACGCTGGATGACGTCGCGCGCTCGCTCGATTTCATCGAAGATCTCAACCCTTATGGCGCCATCCTGATGGCCTACAAGGACGACCGCGAGGCCGTGGACCCCGAACTGGCCGCTCGCCTCGGTGAATTTCGGGCCAAGGTACTGGCCACTATCGAGGGTCGAGCAGCGCCCCGCAAGCGCTGGGTGGTGCCCTCGCTTGGGCTGCGGTTCAACAGTCGCCTATTCGGGGCGCTGCGGAAGTCAGGGATGAAGGGTCCGCTCTGGCAGCACGCGGCCTAGCCTCAAGAGCGATTTTCCAGAGGGCCCGCGAAGGCAGACTGGTGTGGTGCAGTGAAGCGGTATCGGGTAACGTATTTAGTGTTAAGGGCAGTTGGAGTCTTCGATGAATCAGCACGCGCGAATTCTAAGCCTGGCGCTCCTGGCTGCCACAGCAGTCCTCGCCGGTTGCGCCACCAGCCGCAGCGAGATAGATCTACCCGCAGCACCACAGGCCGTGGCCACAAAAACACCGACTGCTACTGCCTATATCCGAACTGTTCGCGATGCCCGCGTATTCGAGGAGGCTCCCGGAGAACCCCGCACCCCATCGCTCGGCTTCGGCGGATCGGCGCAGGCGACTGCAGACATCAAGGCACGCGCGGTGGGCCGCAAGCGCAACACCTTCGGCAAGGCACTCGGTGACATTCTGCTTAAGGACGGGCAGACAGCGGAATCAGTGATTCGCGATCAGCTCGGCGCCGCCCTCAGCGAAGCCGGCTACCGGGTGGCGCCCGATGCTGCGCAGGCGGGCCCCGATGCGGTCCCGGTTGATGCCTCGATCACCAAGTTTTGGACGTGGTTCACGCCGGGATTCTGGGCCATCACTGTCAGTGCCGACATCGCCACCGATATCACAATCGGCGATGGGGCAGCCAAGTCCGTGGTCGCCTACGCCGAGGACAAGAAGCAGGTCGCCGCCGACGGCACGTGGATAGACATTTTGTCCCTGGCGCTGGATGACTACAGAAAGAAAGCCGCAGAGGCTTTCAGGCGTTAACCGCATTTTTCGCACCCCAATTCGCCCGCAAGCGACCACACGTGGATGTCCGCATTGCTAGTGCCTGTGTGTCAGCCTGAAAACTGGAGTATTCAATGAAGACGTCCATCTTGGCGGTCGGGCACGGCGCGGGACTTGCGCTGGTTCTCGCCGCTAGCAGCGTCGCGTACGCTGGCGGCAATGTGGTAGGTACCATAGGCGTCAGATCCCTGACGGGGGATCTATGGAGCGACCTCGATAGCGATAACCAGCTGGCGCTTGGGGTCTCGGCGGATTTTGGACTGGGCAAGATCCCCCTCTACATTTCCACGGGCCTCTAGGTGTCGGCCGCCGACGGTGGAGAGGGCGACTCTACGGCCTCAGTCGCCGACTTGTCAGTTGGCCTGAAGCTCATGCCAACCAAGGGGACGATTCGCCCCTATGTGGGGGCCGGTGTCGCCAGCGTCGGAGCCTCCATTGATACTGACTTTTTCGGCGATGACGATGACCAGTCCTTCGGCTTCTACGTTGGCGGCGGTGCTCTTTTCCGGATTGGCAGTCACTTCACCATGGGTGTCGATCTGCGTTATGTCGGCGGGACTGACATTGAACTTTTTGGAATCAAGGGTGACGCCGATTCCGTGACGGCGATGGCTCTCTTTGGCTACAGTTGGGGTGATTAGCGCCTAAAGACGCTCTTACCGCCCCTTTCGCTGGCAAAATGCGCCCATGACCACCTCCCGCCTGCCCACCACCGCCGCCCTGGTCGCCCTGGGCGTTTCTGTCGCCGTGGCCGGCTACGTGTGGGTGGAGCAGCGCTCCGGCATCGGCCAGCGGGTCGCGGAACTCCGGGAGAGTGCCGGCGCCACCAGCTCTGAGCTGGCCGCACTCCGGGCGCGGCTCGACGAGGTCTCCAATGGCCGGCGCCTGCTGGACGATGACATGGACCGCCTGCGGGAACGAGTGACCCGGGAAACGGAAGCCCTCGGCGAACTTCCGGACCGCGTCGGCCAGCTGGAGCAAAACATCGACCGGTTCGTCGGGGCGGGCGACAAGGTGCGGTCGGCGTGGCTCCTGGCCGAGTCCGAACACTACATGCGCATTGCCAATGCCCAGCTCGGCCTGGCCGGCGATGTCGGGGTGGCACAGACGGCGCTCGGCCTGGCGGACGACGCCCTGGGCGAGCTGAACGACCCGCGCCTGACGCCGGTGCGCAGGCTGCTTGCCGAAGAAATCAATGGCCTCAAGTCCGTGCCCCGCCCGGACACGGAAGGCAT
>SHZI01000064.1 GCA_009692345.1 Gammaproteobacteria bacterium
GAACGGGGCCTACGATGATGCCGCCGATTTCAAGACTGACTTCCCCGGGAGTGAGGGCATCTCGCCCAAGATACCGCTGGGGGTAGGCAGCAACTGGTTTCTGTTAACCGTTACCGCGTCTATTGGCACTGCGCAGTCCAGTATGTACAGTCTCTTGGAACGCAACAGGGATGTGGTGCGCACCCGGCTACGGACCTTTGATGCGAACTGAACTGGAACGTCGTATTTAATGAGTGAAACGCTGGTCATCCGCCTGGTGACGGACGGGCCTGGTCTCGTCACCGGGGCCGGCCCCATCGCGGGTCAGGCTGAATGGGCTGTGGTGGATGCCACGGGCGCCTGCGTCCTGGCGCCCGGCGCGGGCTCGCTCGCCGAGGCAGCGGTGCTCTGTGCGAACCGGCGCACACTGGTGCTGGTGCCTGCTGTGCGGGTGCTACGGACCCGTGTCGACGTACCCGTCAAAGGCGCCAACCGGATTGCCCAGGCCCTGCCCTTCGCCCTGGAGGACGTGCTGGCGGAAGACGTGGAGGAGTTGCATTTTGTCGCGGGCACCCGTTTCCCCGATGGTCAGGTGGCCGTTGCCGTCGTCCGTCGTGAGTGGATGGACGGCTGGCAGACCCAGCTCGCCACGGCAGGAATCCAGGCTCAGGGCATCTACGCCGACAGCGACGGCGTACTCGACATCGCGGGTAACGCCACGCTCATTCTTGAACGGCAGCATGCCCTGCTGCGGGAGCCGGGCGGTGATCCTGTCGTGGCAGAGCTGGACTCCCTGGTAAGCCTGCTGGAATTGTGGCTTGCCCAGCCCAGGCCCGTGGGCGAGGACGGCGCCACTCCGCCGCGCAATCTGCAGGTCTATGACGCCACGGTCGACGGCCTGCCCAACGCGGTCTGGGAGCAGTTCCAGGACAGGGTCGAGAGTCTCGAGGTCCGCCGCCTGCCCGATGGGGCCCTGCTCCGGCTGGCAGCGGCAATCGTCACCTGCCCCGGGGTCAACCTCCTGCAGGGTGACTATGCCCGACACACCAGTCTTGGCAGCCACTGGCCCCGCTGGCGTCTGGCAGCGGCCCTGGTCGCCGGCCTGGCAACGGCCACCGTGGCGGCGACGGCAGCCGACGCCTGGCGGTTGAAGCGCGAGAACGCTGCCCTGGAGATCGAGATCCGCCAGGCCGCCAGCTTCACCTTTCCGGGTGTTGAACCGGGCAGCGACCTGCGGAGTCGGGTGGATGCCGCCCTTCAGGGCGGGGACGGTGCAGCTTCCGGGGCTGCGGCCCGCCAGTTTCTGGAGACGCTGGCCACGGTCGCCCTGGCAGTAACGAAGGCCGGGAATGCCAGCATTCAGGGCTTGAACTACCGCTCAGGAGTGCTGGAACTGCAGGTTAGAGCGCCCAGTGCGGATTCCCTCGACAGCATTCGCAAGCTGGTCGCCGAATCGGGCAAGCTCAAGGCCGAGATTCAGTCGTCTAATGCCGCAGGGGACCAGATCGAGGGCCGGATCCGCATCTCCGGCAACGGGGCTTGAGGGCCGTGCAATGAATCCTGCGGCACTGCGCGAATGGTTCGACAAGCTGGCCCCGCGCGAGCGGTGGCTGGTTCTGCTGGCAGTAGCCTTTGCGAGTCTTGCGCTGGTTTACTCCCTGGGACTGCAGCCCCTCTACGCCGCCCGCGGGCGAGCCGCTGCGGAACTTGAAATCCGCCGGAGCCTGCTCGGAGATCTGGAGCAGGTCGCACGCCGCTTCGGGCCTCAGGGACCCTCGACAGCCCCCGTCGCGGCCAACGGTGAATCCCTCGTCGTGGTCATCGACCGCTCAACGCGGGAACGGGGTCTCGGTCCCTACCTGAAACGCAATCAACCGGAGGGGGCCAACGGGGTGCGCATCCGCCTCGAGAGCGTCCCGTTCGATGATTTGACTGCCTGGCTGGCCGACGCCCAGACCAAGCATGGCCTGTCTGCAGTCTCAGCATCCTTTGATCCGAGCGGCGAACCCGGTCGCGTGAACTCGAATCTCGTGCTTGCTGGTCGCTAGCAGTTCCATGCGCCATACGCGTCTGCTGGTGGCCGCCAGCCTCACTGCACTGATCCTGTCACTGATCGCCCTGCTCCCCGCCCGGGTTGCCTTTGGAGTTCTGGGCATGCCGGTCACCGCAGCCACTGGCTTGACCGGCACGGTCTGGAGCGGTGCTGTCCAGCGGATCTCGCTGGGGAACATTACGCTCGGTCCTGTGCTCTGGCACGTCCGGCCCGCCCGACTCCTGACGGGGCAGCTTGCCGCCGAGGTCAAGGCCACCGTGCCGGATGGCTTCGTGAACGCGACTGTCGCTCTGTCCCTGGGCGGCGCCTGGTCTGCCAGCGGGGTGGAAGGAGCTGCGCCCCTGGCGTGGCTGGCACCGGCCATGGGTAGCGCAGGGATGGGTAACGCGGGCAGTCAGCTGACTGCCCGCTTCGACAAACTCGTCGTCAGGAAGGGTCGGGTCGAAGCGGCGGTTGGCAACCTGACGCTGGCCGGTGTCGTCCTGCCCATCCCCACCACGGGCCCCCAGCTTGGCCCGGGCACCTACGAACTGGCCTTCAGCGCCGATGAACTGGGCCCGGACGATCTGCTTACCGGAGCCCTCAAGGATGCCGGCGGGCCCCTGGAGATCGCAGGGACGGTAACGATCACCCCTCCCCGCTCCTACGAAGTGACCGGCACCGCCAAACCGCGTGCCGAGGCGCCGTCAGAACTGCGGACCGCACTCCAGATGCTGGGACCCGCGACTGCAGATGGCAGCCACGCACTGAGCCTTGCGGGTTCCTTCTAGCCCGGGAGCTGGCCGGCCCCTGGGACAGCGTCGGGTTCGATCCTCTGCAGCAGCTGCAGTAGTGGAAAATAGAGCGCGGTGTTGATCGTCCGCTGCTCGAGACACGCAAAGGCCTGGCGATAGGCGCGGAGCTGGGGTGTATAGCGTTCCACTTCCGAGCGGATGAAGCCCTCCGGGTCCCCACCTTCGTGGCTGCTGGTTTTGTAGTCAACGATCCACCGCACACCGTCGCTGTCGACGAACGCACGGTCGATGATCAACTGCCGGTAGCGACCCCCTTCCGCCACTGTCACGGCATACTCGTTAAGCTGTTCCGTGTGGTCAGCGGAAAGCAGCCACTGACCCTGGGGATCACCTAGCGCCTCCCGGAGCACGGCCTCCACGCGCAGGCCAGCCTTGTCGAGGGACGCCGAGTCCACACCCTGCCGCCTCAGTAGCTGCCGGAACTGCGGACGGAGGCTCGGCAGCCGGGTTGCCGGATAGCGGGCGGCGCCTGCACTCGCAATCTGCTGCAGCCAGCGGTGCGCCACCGAGCCTGCCTGCCGCGCCCAGGCACTGGCCCAGTCGTAGGTGACTGGACTGCGGAGAACCGGGCTCCCGGCTGACGGCACCGGAAGCCGCAGCGACGGTGGCGCCGCCGGCCGCTGCCACCCGGATGGGAGTCGGCGCAACGTAGGCTGTTGCCAGTGGGCCGAGGGCTCGGCAGGCGGCTTCGGCGCAAGTTGTGCAGAAGCGGGACAGGGCCAGTCTGAACACACTGCGGGCCACAGCCGATTCAGGAGGCTGCCCCGTGCCGCCCGGGGCGAGGTCCCGGGCTCGGCCGTTCCCCGGTCTGGCGGTATCTGGCCCAACAGATGCAGGCGCTCCCTCGCCCGGGTGACCGCCACGTAGAGCAGGCGGTCTGTCTCGGCTGTTTCCTGCCGGGCACGCAGGCCCCAGAGCAGTTCGTAGAGGGGATCGTCTGCGGCGCCGCTGGCATTGATCGGGGCGAGCAGCAGATCGAGGGAAGCGCCGTGGGCCAGTTCCTGCCACAACAGTGCCGGACGATCTTCCTGCCGAATCGCCCTGCCCAGGCTCGGCACGATGACGGTATCAAACTGGAGGCCCTTGGCCTTGTGAATAGTCATTACCTGCACGAGGGCAGCCGGGTCGGAGAGTGAGGCCCGGGTTTGGTTCAGGGCCCGACTCAGTGCCAGGACGTCCGGGCAGTCGCCACCGAGGTCATGCCGGCCGATCTCCTCCAGTACCAGGTCAGCCAGCACCAGTTCAGGCCCCGCCACGGCCGGCCCCCCCAGTTCCAGCCATACGCCTTCCACGACATCCCGAAGGGGTATCTGTCCGAGTCGAGACAAGCCCGCCAGAAAGGCGGCAGTGGCCCGGCTGAGACGCTCGCGGCCGTCGGGCGTGAGACGGCTGACGAGCGTGACGTCTCCTGCCAGCTCGAATACCGTGCGGCGGTCCTCGACGGCGCCCAGCTCGGCCAGATCCGCGAGGGTCAGTCCGCACCAGGGCGCGCGCAGGACTGTCAGCCAGGCCAGCCGGTCTCCCGCATGCACCAGTGCCCGGGTAATGGCCAGAAGGTCGTTTGCCAGGGCCGTACGCCCCAGTTCCACCAGGTCAGTGGCGCTGAGCGGAACCTGCGCCATCCGGAGTGCAGCGACGACGTGGACAGCGTGAGTACGACTGCGAACCAGGATACCGATGCTGCCCGTCGGCCAGCGCTCCAGCGCCTCCCTGACGATGCTCACAACCGCATCCGCCTCGACACTCGGCTGGTGCCAATCAGAGGCGTGGATAGAGACAGCCGAAGGATCGTTCACCGGCCCACTCCGGGCAGCCTCGCTCGGCGCAAAGGAAATGGCACTGCTGAGCAGTTCATCCCGGGGCGGGAAAACCGTCTGGAACGTGGTGTTGGTCCAGGCAACGAGCGCAGGCACTGAGCGGAAGTTGGCCCGCAGCCGGAGAAACTCAAGAACGATTCCGGGCAGTCCATGGTCCCTGACATCAAGAAACAGTCGAACCTCGGCCTGGCGAAAGCGATAGATCGACTGCATCGGGTCACCAACCAGAAACAGGGTCCGGCCGTCTCCCGGTGTCCAGCCCCGCGTGAGGGCCCGCAGCAGGGCGTATTGCGCCTGCGAGGTGTCCTGGAACTCATCGAGCAGCAGGTGCTGCAGCCGCCAGTCGACTCGCAGCGCCAGCTCGCTGGGCGCCGCCTCGTCGCCAAGTGCAGCCCTGCCCTCTGCGGCGATCTCTGCGTAGTCCGTCTCGCCCTCGCTGGCAAAGATCAGCTTGAGCTCGGCGGCGGCGAAGGGCAGCAGCGTCAGGAGGGACTCAAGCGCCAGCCACTGCACCGGCGAATAGTGGGGTTCCGGCAGTGTCTTCACCGCAGCCAGGGCCTCCAGCACGCCCTCCGTATCCCGGAGGAGACTGATAAGGCCCATGGCGTGGGACTTGAGGTCCTTCTGGTCCGGCGGAAAGCCCCCGTTCTTGTCCAGCCTCTTGCGCCAGTCACCCTGTCCCGTGAGGAAGGTCGTGGCGACGAAGCGCCACCAGGCACTCCAGCCTGCGAGCGTCCGCCCAGCACCGCGGCCGCTGCCTAGGTCCCGCCCCAGATTGATTGCAGCAGCGTGGACGACCTCAGCGATCTCCGCCTGTTGCGCGGCCGGAATGCTCGCCTCCACGCGCTGGAGTTCCCGTTCCACCAGCCTGCCAAGGCCACTCTCGAGGTTGGCCCGCGCCCTCTGGGAATCCAGACCCGCGCCGACCAGCGGCAGCCACTGGTCGCGGCGGGCGAGCAACTGTGCCAGCAGTTCCTCGGCGCGGCCGGGATCGTTGTCCAGATGACGAAGAAGGGCGGCGACTTGCACCGCAGGGCCGTCCGGCTCCGCCAGCAGGCGCAAGGTGGCCCTGGCAGCCAGCCGATAGAGCCGTTCGGGCTGTTGACCTACGGGCCGCAGGGCGCTGGCCCCGGCGCTCACCGGGGCGCTGCGCGCCAGAGCCGCATTGAGTGCGTCGATGGTGCTGATGCGTAACCGTGCAGGATGCTCCGCAAGCTGCCAGCCCCGCGCCGCATCCCGGGTGCGGACAGCGGCAACCAGTTCGTCAATCTCTGCCGGACTGGCTGCCGGGGCACTGACGCGGGGGGATCCGGCTGCGGCCAGCGCATTGAGTACACGCCTCCGCATTTCCGCTGCAGCCTTCCGGGTGAAGGTCACGGCAAGAATTTCCTCCGGTTCCGCCGCCGTGGCGAGTAACCGCAGGTAGCGCCTGACCAGCAGCTCGGTCTTGCCTGCGCCCGCTGGTGCCTGGACCAGAAAGGAGCTGCCGGGATCGAGAGCACGACGGCGTTCGGCGGTGTCTGGCGCTGCCAGTGAGTCGGTCACTCGTCTGCTCCGTCATCTGGTTCTTCACTCTCGTCTGCCGCAGGCGGGAGCTCATGAATCCGGGTCAGGCCAGCAAACTGACCTACCGCCCAGAGCCGGTCTGCCGGATCCACCCGGAAGTCCCCCGCGGCAAACTCGCCAGAGAGGCTGTCCAGCTGCAGCTGCCAACGGCGGAGCGTGTCGCTCCAGTCGAGGTCAGCCTCCCGGAAGAAGGCGGCCGGCGACTTTATACCGCTGATCCCCAGGGCCGGATCGCCGACACCCTGCAGTTTCACACTGCGTGGCCGGAGCCCGATCACTGCGACCCCGCGGCTGCCGGCAGTAACGGCATAGAGGGGCAGCTGGCTCTCCGGAAGGCGGGGCCGTTTCCACCCGGCCGGAGAGAACCTCCCGGTCTTGTAGTCGATCACCAGTTCGCCGCCGTCGTCCAGACGATCCAGACGATCCAGACGAATCCTTAACCTCAGGGGGCCAACGCTGACCTCCCTTCCGACTTCGGTCAGGACCTGAAAGCCGGAGCGCTCCACTTCCAGATCCCTAAGCGTGAGAACGAGAGCCAGAAGCCGCTCGCTTTCCCCGGGCCGCAGGCCGGCGAGATACGGATCCCGGACTGGGAGGAATTCATTGAGCACGCCACTCACTACAGGGGTAAACAGGGCGTGAAGACGCTCGGTAGTCACCTGCCCGAGTCCCCGACTGCACTCTTCCACCCGGTAGAGTCGTTCGAGCAGCCGGTGCACGATCTTGCCCCGGGTGGCTAGATCCAGCGGGCGGGCTGGGGCCTCCAGAGGCGCACCTCTTAGCCGGAACTCGACGAATGCCCGGGCGGGGCACACTGCCTGCAGCGCCAGAACCCGGGAGCCACCGGGCACCAGCGCGCCAGCCGGCCACTGGGGCGGTGGATCCCGGGAGACCGCCTCCGCTGTTGCGGAGTTTGCAATGAGGCTCCTGTCTGGATGGCCGTTCTCTGCGGTTCCCGGTGCACTGGCCATCTCCCCTGCCGTCAGCAGCCAACTGTTCAGTAACGGACTCGGCAGGGTTTCGGTACCCTCCTGGACACTCGGCCAGCTCAATACGAGTTGGTCGGCAGCGACCAGCAATTGCGCGAAACTCAGCCTGGTGCGGGCCTCCTGAGTTGCGGCTGCGGATGCCGGAATGTTCGCGTCCTGCTGGAGCACCAGTGGAATCAGCGGGTGGGGACGAGCCGGCGGTGGCCACTGATCCGCCGTCACGCCACAGACCCACAGTGCTGCGAAATCCTGCCCTGCCGCCTCGCGCAGACTCAGGATCTGCACCGCGCTCCCGGCGCTCTCCGGTTCAAAGGACCGGTCCCGCGCCTGGCGGGCCAGTATGCCGAGCGCTGCCTGCAGCGACAGCTGGCCAGCCACGTCGTCCGCACCGGCGAAGCCCTCCAGCAAGCGCTGCCAGGCCTCGGCAGCCTGATACTCCTCGCTGTCGAGACCGCGGTCACCGGGCCAGCCTGCAGCACCGAGCCACGCGCTGAAATGAGCGACCCACTCGCTCGGATGGAGTCGCCGCTGGCGAACAGAAGCCACAAGGGCCTCGGCTGCGCGCCACTGCCCAGCGCATCGCGGGGCCTCTTCGCCAAGTACACTGAGCATTGCGCCCAGTGGTACCCGCTCGAGAGGCTCTCGCCGGAGCCTGAGCTCGGCCCGGGCCCGGCCCGCGCGTTCCGGTTCTGCACCTGCCAGATAGCAGGAGCGGAGGAGAAAGCTGGCCTGCTCGAAGGTCACCTCGGCGACTAACACCCGCAGCACGGCGAGCGCGCAGAAGACGATCGGGTAGTCAGACAGTTGCCGTCCGGCGGCGAGTGCTGCCGGACGGGTCGCCGGCTCCCGCAACTGCCAGCCCGGTGCGAGGATATCGAGAGCGATGCGCCGTGCACGGTCGCCCTCCCGTTCCAGGTTCGCGAGGACGATGCCTACGCTGGTGCCCGACTCTGTGCTGGCATGCCGTGCCGCCCAGTGACAGGCACGGGTCAGCTCGTCGGTCTCATCCTGGGCCGCGACGATCTGTCGGCCTCCGGACCGAGCGGGTGGGACTACCGTCACCACGGTCACCCCGGCTTCCCGAAGGCTGCCGGCCAGAGTGCTTAACGCCGGGGTCCAGGGCTCGAAGCCCGCCAAGCCCAGCAGGCTGTCACGCTCCTGGCCGCCCGCGTGTCCGGGCTGGCCCAGCCTGGTCAGGAAGCCGTCATTGTCAATCCAGTCCCGCCGGTCGAGTTCTGCTTCGTAGGCAGCGACCCACCGGGCAAACGCCCGGCTGTCCTCTGAGTCCGCCTCGACGCGCAAGGCCGCGGCAGGGATTCCCCAGGCCTGACAGAGGTGCCAGCCGGAGGCCACGAGCGGGAGGATGACTCCGGCGTCCTGGTCGTCTCCTGCCCCACCCGTTTGGTCCTGGGCAAGCACCCGTCGCCACACCAACCGCGCCTCGTCCTCCGACAGGAGCCGGCGCCGGGCCAGGGGCTGGTCGCCGAGGGTCAGGGATTCCCAGGTTCGCCGCAGCCAGGCGTCCAGGGCCAGGACATCGGGGGATGGCCAGGCGCGCCGGCCTGCGCTCTCCTGGGCCCGGTCATACCGCCAGCGCGTGTGCCGGGCAAGGCGGTGGGTGGCCGTGATGACAGTGCCACCAGCGGCAAGCACGGCCTCACTGTGGACAGTGTCGTTCACTGCCATCCCTGTCGGTGGCCGGGCGCCACCAGTAACCGGCACGAATCAGGCCGCCCGCTCGCCCGCCTGGGCTGCCAGAAGGTCATGGATACGGGTGAAGACCTCCCGCAGGGTGTCTGCGTCGGGCAGGTTCGTAATGCGAAAGTAGTTGCTGTCCCGGCTGTTGAAGCTCGTGCCCGGGGCCACCAGAACGTGCTTCTTCTCCAGCAGGTCCAGCGCAAATCCCTGATCACTGAAGTTGGGGAAGCGGGACTTGTCCACACCGATAAACGCGTACATGGCCCCTTCCGGCGCAGTCACCTGGAGGTACGGGCTGCCGGCAACCGAATCAAGAATCACCTGGCGGGACTCATAGAGCCTGCCACCGGGACGAACCAGTTCCTGAATGCTCTGGTAGCCACCGAGAGCGGTCTGCACCGCCCATTGTCCAGGCACATTGCTGCACAAGCGCAGGGACGCCAGCAGGTCGAGACCCTGCAGGTACTCGCGAGCCTGCTCCCGGGTTCCGCTGTAGGACACCCAGCCCACCCGGTAGCCACAGGCCCGGTAGACCTTGGAGAGGCCGCTGAACGTCGCGCACAGCGTGTCGTTCACGAGGGTGGCCAGGGGAATGAACCGGGCACCGTCGTAGGTCATCTGGTCGTAGATCTCGTCGCTGAAAATCACGAGCTGGTGCTTCTCGGCAATGCGCACGATTGCACGGAGCGTCTCTTCTGAATAAACCGCGCCCGTCGGGTTGTTGGGATTGATGACCACGATACCCCGGGTGCGCGGCGTAACCAGCCGGGCAATCACCTCCGGGTCCGGCTGAAACCCTGAGTCTGGCCGGCAGGGATAGTGCACCGCTTTGCCCTGATTCAGGGTCACGCTGGCCGTCCAGAGGGGATAGTCGGGACTCGGAATCAGGATTTCGTCACCGGGATTCAGCAGGGCGCGCAACGTCAGGTCGATCAGCTCACTGACCCCGTTACCAATGAAGACATCCTCCGCGGTCAACGTATTGACGCCCCGGGACTGCTGCTGCATGACCACCGCTTCCCGGGCAGGGAAGATGCCCTTCTGATGGCAATAGCCTTCAGCGCTGGCCAGGTTCTCGATCATGGCGAGACGCATCGTCTCCGGCGCACGAAAACCAAAGCGCCCTGGATTGCCAATGTTGAGCGAGATAATCTCGTAGCCCCGGCGTTCCATGTCGTGGGCCTGGTTGGCAAGCTTGCCGCGAATCTCGTAGCGGACGTTACGCAGCGCATCGCTGGGCTTGAAGGAATTCTGCATGGCTGACTCTCAGGCGGTTGCTGTCGGTGTTACTGGCTTGCCAGATCGGAACCGGGTGGAAATCAGGAAGGCCAGGATCACCAACCCGGCCACCAGAAGGAAAGCGTTGTCGTAGGAGCCAGCCTGATCCCGCATGGCACCGATTAGCGGAGGCCCGAGGCCGCCCCCGAAAGTATCGAGCACGGTAATGACGCCAAGAATCTTGCCGAGATGGAGCGGCCCGAAGTAGTCGGCTGCCAGCAGCTGCAGCAGGGTGTACAGCCCGCCCCACCCAAGACCGAAAAACACGAGGCCAGTCCATAGCACGTCATCACTGGGCAGAGTCAGCAACGCAGCTCCGGTGGCCATGATGGCAATAGTGGAGACAAACACGGGCTTCCGACCGAGACGATCAGCAAGAAAACCGCTCGTAATCTTGCCGACCAGCCCCAGGTAGAAAAGCACCGTATAGCTGATTCCCGCATCCATCTGGGAGAAGCCCCGGCCCAGCATGTAGAGATTGAGGTGGGACTGGGTGCCAATGATCGAAAAGAAGGTCAGCATGGCAATCAGTGCCAGCACCCAGAAATTAACTGTGCGCAGAGCCGCACGCAGGGTCAGGCTGACGGGGCTCACTGTGACCCCACCTTCCAGGCCGGTGACGGGCTGCTGCGCCTTGAGGTCCGCCGGACGCTCCCGCACGACGAAGAGGATCAGGGGAATCAGGAGCAGCGGGAGCAGGCTCGTCCAGGCAAAGGCAGAGCGAAAACCCACCTCCCCCATCAGCGCAGCATTCAGGGGCGGCAGGGTGCCATTGCCGAGACTGGTTCCGGCCAGAGCGATGCCCATGGCCAGGCCGCGATCCTTGACGAACCAGCGCGACACCAGAATGACATTGACCACCAGGCCGCAGCTGGCCAGCGCGGAGGCGAACAGCACGTGAATGGCATAGATGTGGCTCAGGCTGTCCGCAGTGGAGTACAGGAAGTAACCCGCCGACAGCAGGACGGCGCCCATCAGCATCAGGGGCCGCACACCGAAGCGATCGGCCGCCGCACCGGCCAGGGGAGCGAGCAGCCCGCTGACTCCCAGCGTAATCGCGTCCCGCGTCTTCAGGGCAGCGAGGCTGACCGGTTCGCCGCTGGCCTGACTCAAGGCATCGAGCAGGGGCTTGTCGAAGACATTGAGGCCACCGAGAGTCATGCCGTTCGTGACAAGGAGAATCAGGCCCGAGGCAATGGCAATGACCCAGCCGTAGTACAAGCCGCTACCGTCCTTTGCCGCCATGGAATGCCCCCTGTCAGATGCGGCGGTCACGATACCGGAATCGGCGGGCTTCCCCAAGCTGCTACCAGATGATGGATACTTTGACCGTGCCTGCAGCGGCAGCATTGGCTGGCGCTCCAGGCGTGGTCATTGGGGTCAGAGATGGAGGGGCTACCGTGTTGAAATACATAGCGACCGTCACCTTGCTCGTGAATCAACTTGCCAGTGTGGAAACCCCCTATCGGGATGAACTGGGGTACCAGGCCGTTCACCGCGGGGTGATCAGCGGCGAGCAGGCAGCCCTCTGGTCGGCGCCGGACATGCAAGGGCGCCCCTTCGTGATCATGCAGCCTGCTGGCGGCCGTCCCGTGTACCTGCGGTTCATTGAAGACCCGTCGGCGACTCTCCCGGTCGCCGGGACAACCTACGGCTGGAACGCCACCGAGATCCTGGTGCAGGACACCGACGCCCTGGCCCGGAAACTCGAGGGGACCGCCTTTAGCGTGGTCGGACCGCCAAAAGATCTGTGGCAGGCCCCCGGTGCTCCCCGAGCCATGCAGGCTACCGGACCCGCTCAGGAGTTCCTGTACTTCACCCGCGTCATTCCCTCGGGCTTTCCCATTCCGATGATGCCCGCCGCTGCGCCTGTGGACCGCGTGTTCATCATGGTGGTCGGGGGACCCTCGATGAGTGCCCTGCAGGACTTCTATGGCAAGACTCTGGGCCTGCCAGTGGGCGAGGCAAGTCCCTGGCAGATTGCAGTGCTGTCCAAGGCTCTTGGCCTGCCGCCGGAGACCACCTACCCGCTCGCCGTAGCCCCGATGCCGAAGGACTTCCTGGTGGAACTCGATGAGTATCCGGCTCCGGCGAAGCCGCGCCCCTTGCGGAAGGGTTCACTGCCAGCTGGCCCGGCGATGGTCTCCTTCGGCGTCGAGGATCTGGCCGACTTCAAGTTGAACTGGCGCGCCCAACCCACACGGATTGCGGAGTTTCCCTACAGCGGTCAGGAGGCCGCGGTGGTGGTGGGCCCGGCTGGCGAATGGGTAGAACTGGTCGAGATGGCGGGGCTGCCCCGCACCGGGAATTGACGCCTCAGGTTCAAGCCTTCTCGTAGTCCAGGCGCACTAACTCGTACTCCGTGAGCATGTAACCGCCAATGACACCCTTGAGAAACAGGTAGTCGCCGTCCGCCGTGCACCAGATGTCATAAGGAGGGTGGGTCTGGGGCAGGCCGGGCGCTGAAACGAAGCGGAAGTGCAGGGCGTCGAACTTGCCCGCCTTCACCGTCAGGCTCTCCTCCCCCGCATATTCCACGCCGAAGCCAATCCGGAACAACATGGGACCGGTGGCACCCCGGTGGTCCGGCGAGGACAGCAGCATTTCGTCGATGCTTTGCAGGCCCGGCCCTTTGTGGCGATCGAACAGCTGCATGTGCCAGGCGTCGCAGATAATGGCGTGATTCTGAAAGGCCTGGAGCCGGCCTTTGGTTTCCATCCGCTGGGTTACGCGGCCGTCGAGGGCGGTGTACGTTTCGCACTCTGCGAAGTCCGGGCCAAAACGAAACCAGCCACTGCCGGTAAAGCGGTCGTTGACCGTCAGCCGCACGAAACAGTCCGTGGGCAACCACTGCTCGTCGAGGCTGTACACGATGTCCCGCATGACGCTCGGACGATCGTCGATTTCGGAATGCGCACTGCAGGTCCGCCGGCCGTCGCTGTGGACGGTGATGTGAAAATGCTCCCGGCCCCGTTCCTGACCAACCCGATCCGGTTTGTTGCTGGTGTAGGCAATGGTGCCGCGGATGACCCGCTGGTCGCGCTGAAGAATGCTGGTGTTCATGCCGGACGGGATCCCAGAAGGTGTTTAGGGGCCGAGACTTTACGGGGAAAGGTTCCGGTAGCCAACTAGCCGCCGGGTTTTTCAGTGGCCTCCGGGCTGGTTGTGCCCTCAATGGCCGGGCCAGGCCCGGGCTGGGGACGGGCGGTGGGAAGAGCCTCTCCCTCGCTACCCGCCTGGAGGGCGGCGAGGCTGCCCGGCGCCAGCCGGGAAACGTCAATCACAGGGACACGCTGGGTGCCCGTGCCCCGGCCAATGACCAGTCGCTCGCCGGCGTAGCCACAGATGCGTGCGTTCGGGGGATCGAAAGCCACGCGCTCCACAAACCGCAGGCTTGTGGATGGCGAGGCAATGCGGACGTGATAGGCGCTCCTGTCGTCAGGGGCGTAGACAATGAGATTGCTTCGGTCCAGGACGCGAAAACTCTGGACCTCCCTGGGAAAGAAGCAGGCGGAAGGGCCCGTGGCCGAGGGCGGCGGAATCGGGGCCTTCGAGCTTGCCGCCCGGTCGGGCGTTAGGGAACAACCCGCCAGCAGGCAGGCCCACAGAGCGATGCTCCTCAGCTCAATCATTCCTTGGCTACCGGCCGGTCGGCCGACCGGATCCATTCGCTCCAGGAACCCGGGTAGAGAGCGACGCCGGGAGCGCCAGCCAGCGCCAGGGCAAAGATGCCCTGACAGGCCGTGACGCCGGACCCGCACATGCAGACCACGTCTGCCGGGTCCCACCCGGCGACGTGGGGCGT
>SHZI01000004.1 GCA_009692345.1 Gammaproteobacteria bacterium
CCCTTCGAATCCCTCTACGTAAACACCCGGTTCGGGCGCACGCACCTGCTGGCCACGGGGCCCAGGGACGCGCCTCCCCTGTTCCTCATTTCCGGCGTCGCCGGCTGCGCGCCGCTCTGGCGCCGGCAACTCGAGTCCCTGAGCACGGACTTCCGCGTCTATGCCATGGATATTCCGGGCCAGCCCGGCCGCAGCGACCCGAACCCGCCCTCATTCCTGAACGAGGACTACTCCGACTGGTTGCTGGACGTCCTGGATGACCTCAGCATCGAGCGCGCGCACTTTGCCGGGATCAGCGCAGGGGCCTGGATTGCCATGCGCTTCGCCAGCCTGCACCCCCAGCGCACCCGCAAGGTCGTCATGCTCGGACCGACCGGCATCTCCGGGGCCCGGCTGCCCGTGAAGATCTGGCTGGGCCGCGTCGCCCAGAAGTGGAAGAACGCCGATGTGCTGCAGGATGACCTCACGGCCCGTTCCGTCTCGTCGAAGAGCCCGGGCGGCACCTTCGGCACCTTTGACCGGCAGCTGGCCAGGGCGATGGCCCTGTGCACCCGGCACTACCGGGTCGACCGGTCCCTCGGCATTTACAACGAGGCCACGGGCAAGGTGAACATCTGGGCAGGACTGCTGGTGCTCCGCAAGTTCTTTCTGCCCGAGAAGGATGCCGTGTTGCGCCAGTTTGCGGTGCCCGGGCTGCTGGTGTTCGGCGAGCACGAGGTGCTCTATGACCCCCATGCAGTGGGCCGCAAGGCGCAAAAGCTCATGGGCAATATTCGCGTCGAAGTCATTGCCGGAGCCGGACACGCCGCCATCTACGACCGGCCGGAAGTCGTGGATCCCCTGGTCATTGAGTTTCTGCGCGCGTGATCCGTTTCTTGATACTCCTCCTGCCGGTCCTGCTTGCTCCCGTCACCGCGTTCGCTCATGAAGGCTCCAGCCTCCCCTACGGCTCCTTCATTGCGGGACTCGCCCACCCCGTACTGGGTACCGATCACTTCCTGGCCATGGTGAGCGTCGGCATCCTGAGCGCGCAGATCGGCGGGCGAGCGATCTGGACCGTACCGACCACCTTTGTGTCCGTCATGGCCATTGGCGGCCTGCTGGGCTGGCTGAACGTGGGCCTGACGTCGATCGAGCTCGGCATTTCCTTCTCCGTGCTGATTCTGGGGATTGCGATTGCCGCCGACCGGAAGCTGCCAGTCCTCGTGGCCATGGGGGCCGTCGGCATCTTCGCCATCTTCCACGGCTACGCCCACGGCGCCGAAATGCCCACCGTTGCCAACGCGCTGACGTACGGACTGGGCTTCATGACCGGCACCGCCTTTTTGCACGTGGCCGGCCTGGTCGTCGGGGATATCTCCCAGCACTACGCCCGTGGCAAGATCCTGCTGCGCATTGCCGGTGCAGCTATCGCCGGCGTGGGCACCTGGTTCCTCGTGGGTCTTGCCGGTTAGGAGTGCAGACAGATGTCCGCAACGAAACGCCCGAATGGCCGCCTGAAACTTGCTCTGTGGGACATCGGCACCGTCTTCTGGGTGTGCATTGTCGGGTCCACCCTGCACTTTGCCTTTGAGCTCAGCGAGTACTGGCGGCCGATGGCCCTCTTCGGCGCGGTCAACGAGAGCGCCTGGGAACACACCAAGATGTATTTCTGGCCGGGGCTCTTCGCCGCCCTGGTGCAGTACACCTACACCCGGGACGTGGCCAACAATTACTGGCTGGGCAAGGCCGCCGCGCTGGCGCTCACTCCCTTCCTGATCTGGGTGACCTACTTCAGCTACATGAGCTGGGTGGCGTCATCGGGGGGCAAGGCCAGCCTGCCCACCATGCTGTCCATCATGGTTCTGGGCATCAGCGTGGGGCAGGCGACCAGCTGGTACATCCTCACGCGGCCGCCCTTCCAGGTTGACACCCGCCGCTATGCAGCCGGCACCATCGCTGCGCTCACTGCCGTCTTCGCCACCTTCTCCTACTTTCCACCCAGGGCCTTCCTGTTTGAGAACTTCTTCTGCTACCAGTACACCGGCGAGCACGGCATTCTTGACGACTACGGGCCCTATCGGGTGTTCGTCAAGGTGGAGGCGGACGGGGCAACAAAAGCGGGTGGCGGCGTGAATTACTGCGCGGGAAGGCAGCGAAGCACTGCTCCGGTGGCCCCAGACGCCGGTTAGCACAGCTTCTGACAAATCGCCGCAGACGCTGATGGGCAGATTGCGCTAGTCTGCTGCAGACGGTCGGAGAGCCGCATGCCTGTTACCCTGCAAATCACCCGTGCACTGCCTGCCGACGCCCAGGTCATCGCCGAGATGTCCCGGCGTCTTGTCGAGTTCGGACTCCCCTGGACCTGGACGCCGGCCCGGGTTGCCCGTCACCTGCAGCACCCCCAGTCGCTGGTGCTGGCCGTGCGGACCAATGGCACCAGCAATCCCATGCTGGTCGCCTTCGCCATCATGCATTTCGGAGACGACATCGCCCACCTGAACCTGCTCGGTGTGGACAGCCGCTGGCAGCGCCGGGGACTGGGCCGCCGTCTCGTGGCGTGGCTGGAGAAATCCGCCCTCACCGCCGGGACGTTCTCGCTGTGTCTCGAGGTGCGGGCCCGCAACCCTGTGGCGCTGCTCTTCTACCGGGAACTGGGCTTTACCGAGACTGGCCGGGTGCCCCGCTACTACAGTGGCCGCGAGGATGCCCTGCGACTGATGAAGGACCTGCGCCATCCGCTGGCGCGGAGCTGGCCGGAGCTGGAGACGGGGGCCTGGTCGGCCGGCGTCGACCCGGATCCGGCGGGCGGGCCGTCCGCCGCCGAGTGGCTGGCTAGCCACTTCAAGAAGCAGGAACCACAGCGGTAGTGCAGGTGTGGTGCCGGAGAGGTGTGGTGCCGGAGAGGTGTGGTGCCGGAGAGAGGAGTCGAACCTCCGACCCCCGCATTACGAATGCGGTGCTCTGCCAACTGAGCTACCCCGGCGACCGCGCGGAAGTATAGGGAATCAGCCCCCGCTCATCAAACAGCCGTAGGAGCGCCTGTGGGCGCGATTGGAATTGATCGCGCCTAAAGGCGCTCCTGCAGCCGCCGCACCCGGATAAGCACCTCGACGCTCGCGGCCTGGGTCCCCTCCGGCAAGGTCGGGAGCCGCAGCAGTTCGACGTCCGCGGCATCGATGTCCCGGAGTTCGCCGGTTTCCTCATCGAGAAAGTGATGGTGGGCTGTCGTCGTGGAGTCGTACACGACCCGGCTGGGATGCACCGCGACCTCCCGCAGGATGCCCGCCCGGGACAGCAGATTGAGCGTGTTGTAGACCGTCGCCTTGGAGATGCGGCTCCCGGACTGACGGAGGGCCTGGAGCAACTGGTCTGCCGACACGTGACAGGGGCCGGCCAGCAGCAACATCCCGACCTCGACCCGCTGGGGGGTGGGCTTTACCCCGTGGGCGCTCAGTGTGGCTTCGACGTCAGCCTTCAAGGTCATGGGTGAATAATAGCGCAAGTGCCGAAACTCGCTAGTGAGGCTGCTTTGTGCGCTGGCCGCATCCCGGACCTGCGGCTACCGTGCACCCCATGCCCCGCTCGCCCGGCTTCACACTGCTCGAACTCCTCATCACACTGGCCATCGGCGCGGTGCTCCTGACCCTCGCTGTCCCCGCATTTACCAGCCTGGTGCTCGACTCGCGGCTGACCAGTGCGGTGAACCGCTTCGTGCACGGGATGTACGTCGCCCGGCACGAAGCCCTGAAGTCCGGCGCCGACGTGGCGCTCTGCAGGAGTTCCAGCGGCAGGCAATGCATCCAGGCAGGGCGCTGGGAAACCGGGTTTATCGTCTTCGTCAACCGGGACCAGGACGACCCGCCCCGGGTCGATAGTGGCGAACCCATCCTGCAGGTGGAAGGCAGACTGCCTGCCGGCGCGATCCTGGCCAATCGCAATGCCTTTGTCTTCCGGCCCTGGGGCCGTTCCGTCAACGGCACCCTTACGTTCTGCGACCGGCGGGGCAACCCCAGTGCCCGGGCGGTCGTGGTGAGCTACACCGGCAGGCCCCGGGCCACCTCCGCGGGCGAAGCTAACGGTTCAGTGAAGTGTCCAGCCTAGAAATTTGCATGGCCTACAAAATTACTCTTCATCCCCTCCGCTGCGCCAGCCATCGGCCGGACAGATTCTCCCCGCTGTATCACGGCAGGATACGTCTCAGGCGCGTGGTGCGTGGCCGGCAGCTGCGGTGCGTATCCAGCAACAGGAAGAACAACGAGCACGGGGCTTCAGCCTCATTGAACCCATGGTGGTACGGGGCGTCGTGGCCATTGCCCTCGGCATCGGCGCGCCCCTCTTTGCCACCCTCGCGGCCAACAACCGCATGAGCAGTGCCAGCAACGATCTGGTCAGCAGCCTGCTGGCCGCCCGGAGTGAAGCCCTCAAGCGCCAGGTTACGGTGACGCTGTGTCCCACGCCCGCTGGCGCAGGCAACTGCGTCGCTGGCGGCAGCCTGGGAACGGGGTGGACCGTCTTCGTGGATCGCAATGCGGATGGGGCCATCAGCGCCGACGATGTCGTGATCCAGCAGCCTGGGGCGCTGGAGGCGGACCTTCGGGATGGCGTCACGGCGACGCCGATACCGGGGCGGGGGTCGCCGCAGGTCGCTTGATTCAGAGTGGTCAACTGGGTCGTCAGCAACTCGTGCGCGACCGCGTCAGCCTTCAGTCTGACGCGAATCCGCTCGGTGGTTGCTAGGACGTTGGTTGTTAAACACAAAGGCTTCACGCTCGTCGAGGTGCTGGTGGCCCTCGTCGTCATGTCGGTGGGCATCCTGGGCATCGCGGCGCTTTACCTGGAGGGTCTGCGGGCCGGCCGCACCGCCCTCTACCGGACGACGGCGGTCAACCTGGCAGCAGACATGGTGGATCGCATTCGGGCCAACCCCAACGCGAGGCTCGCCTATGCCGGCACGGGCCCCGGGGCCGACGGTGGCTGTGTCAACGGCCCGGTCAACTGCACGGCCGAGCAGCTCGCCGATGACGACTGGTGTGGCTGGAGCAACCAGCTGGCTGCCCAGCTGCCCGCGGGCGCCCGTGGCGAGATCGGGATTGCGGGGGCGACACCGGTCACCTACACCATTACGGTGGCCTGGCCAGAAATTGGCCAGGAAGAGCCGGCCACCTACTCCCTGGGTGTCCAGCAGTGAAGCGCGGGTTGCAGCTCGGCATGACGCTCATTGAACTGACGGTGGCCATGGCCATCGGTTTGTTCCTGATCGGTGGCGTCCTGTATGTCTACAGCCAGAGCAAGAACAGCTATCGCGCGGGCGACAGCCTCGCCCGGCTGCAGGAAAGCGCCCGCTTTGCCCTGGATACTCTCGAGCCCGACGTTCGCCTGGCTCGCTACTGGGGCCTCAACTCCGAGCCCGCGCGCATCACGGTCCCCGCCGGCATCGCCGTGACCTGCAACGGTATCGCGCCGGATTTTGACCCGCTGGATCTCGCCGATGTGGTGACAGTGCGGGACGACACCTACGACCTGAACTGTGTGTCCTTCAACGATGCGCCCCGGGCCGGAAGTGACGTGCTGATCCTGCGCCATGCGGAACCCTGGCGGGCAGGGCTTCAGCCTGCGCCGGACCCCCAGCGCCTGCAGATCCAGACCACCCTGGCCCAGGGCACTCTGTTCAGGGATGGAGTGCTGCCCCTCACCCTGCCCGTGGGCACCGGAGCCAGCATCAATAACGTCGCCATCAATATCTACTACGTCAGTAATCAGTCGAGTTTCGCTGCGGAGCTGCCTTCATTGCGCCGGCTGGTCCTTGGGCCTGCCGGGGACTTTGACAACCAGGAAGTCATACCGGGCGTCGAAAACCTGCAGGTGCAGCTCGGGATGGATACCGATGGCGATGGGGACGTGGACCGTTATGTGGATGGCAATCACCCGCTGGTGACCCCGGGAGCTCCTGGCTTTGCCCCGAATGGCCGGGTAGTCGCCGTGCGCCTGTGGATGCTGGTTGGCACCCCTGCCGATGCTCCGGCCTGGGTGGACGAGCGCCGCTATGCCACGCCGGATGCCGACCTGGGCGATCTGGTCGCGGGCTCAGCTGACTATCCCTCGACCTACCGCCGCCTGCAGATCTTCAAAACCATTTTTCTCAGCAACGAGGGCGCGTAGATGCCGACCCACGCCACGCCTCCCAACCGGCAGAAGCAGTCTGGCGCCGCCCTCATCATCAGCCTGATTCTGCTGATGGTGCTGACCGTGCTGGCGATTTCCACCATGCGGACGGCGAGCCTGGGTTTACTCATGGCAGGCAACGCCCAGTACCGGGAAACCGCGTTCAACCTGGCCCAGTCCGGGATTGACGCCGTCCTGCGCCGGGGCGACCCGGGCGTCCTGAGCGACTGCACGGCACCAACGGCCGATCCCGTAGTGGTGGTCCCGGAACTTGGCGGCCGCTACGCCACGACGACGTGCTATCGGGGCGAGTCCATCACCCCGGGCAACAGCCTGCCCCGCGTCCCCACCTTCAACTACGAAGTGGCCTCGACCGGCATGACCGATCAACGGGAGGCCCGGGTTCGGGTCGTCCAGGGCTACGCCATCACGGGAGCCTCCGGTCGATGAACAGGCTTGCCCGCAACCGGGCCGTGACCAGCAGGCCAGGAACCATGGGTCTGGCGGCGCTGCTCCTCCTCACCTGGGGGCTGCCCGCCGCTGCCTCGCTGGGCACCATTGAACAGGCCTACGAGCTGGCGCGCAGTGACGTGCAGCTGCCGGGCCGGCCTGAGGGCAGCCTGACGGTCCGTCCCTGTCCCACCTGCAAGCCGGTCCTGCTCAGGGTGACCACCGCCACGGGCTGGTTCATTGCCCCACAGACCCGGAAGGCCGCCGGTCAGCCCGCCCTGCTCGCGGCCTATAAAACGGCGGCGGCCAACCCGTCCACCCTGGTCTATGTCTATTACGAGCCCCAGACCAGGCGAGTGAAGCGGATCGTGCTGGACGTGCCGGCAGCGCCGTCGGCCAGGCCAGCGCCGTCGGCCAGGCCAGCAACCCAGGCCACGGAAGCCCGGCAATGAGAACCGTCCAGCGTGTTGCAGCCGTTCTGCTGGCCTGCCTGGCTCTGACTGCCCGGGCGGATGATTCGGAGTTGTTCCTGAGTGGCCCGGCTGCCGGAGTCGCCCGGGCCAACGTCCTCTTCATTATCGATACCTCCGGCAGCATGGACACGCTGGTGGCGACCCAGGCGACCTACAGCACCAGCCAGACCTTCACGGGTTGCTACGACCGCAACGCGCTGTACTTCTCCGCCACTGCATCAACCCCACCCTGTGACAGCCCCAACGTCCAGCCGAAGGCGGTCAACCGCTGCGCAGCCTCCCGCCAGCAACTCAACCAGGTGGGTTACTACTCCGACTTGCTCCTGGGTTGGGACGTCCTGACGGGGAGCCGCCCGAACGGCGCGCTGGAGTGCGCGAGTGATCGCGGGGTCGATGGCAACGGCTCGGGCAGCCCGGGTTTTGCCGCCAACGGCCCCGACGAACCCTGGGCCGCGACCGATGCCAGCGAACCAGCCTGGCCCGCTCAGTACACGGTCTATGACGGCAACTGGCTCAACTGGCGCACTAACCCCCCCACGGTGCAGAAGAGCCGCCTCGACATCGTCAAGGAATCGGTCAACGCCCTGGCGGCCGGCCTGGAGGACGTGAACATCGGTCTGATGCGCTTCAACGGTAGTGAAGGCGGCGCGGTAATCGCTCCGCTGACCGACATCAACACCTCCCGGACTGCCTTCGTTGCCGCGGTGAACGCCCTGAACCCGGCCGGCAACACGCCCCTGTCCGAAACCCTCTACGAAGCGGCCCAGGTCTTTCGGGGTGCCAACGTGGACTTTGGCAATACGGGCCCGGTCCGGAGTGTGGCGGGATCCCGAGTCGGTAACACGCTCACTTCCCTGCTCTACCGTTCGCCCCTCACCGAGTCCTGCAGCAAGAACTTCATCATCCTGCTGACGGATGGCGAACCGACTGCTGACGGCGACGCGGTCAGCAAGATTACCGCCCTGCCGGACTTCGCCTCGGTGGTGGGGACCACCTGCGACGGCACCGGCGAAGGCCGCTGCCTGGACGACCTCGCGGCCTACCTGGTGCGCCACGACCTGGACGACACCCTCCCCGGCCTGCAGAACGTTGTCACCCACACCATCGGCTTCGAAGCGGACTTCCCCCTGCTCGTCAGCACGGCGACCCGGGGCGGCGGTGAGTACCACCTGGCTGACAGCACCGCGTCGCTGTCCACGGCGCTGAGCGGCATTGTGCTGTCGATCTTCGACAATGCGGCGACTTTCGCCGCGCCCGCCGTGCCGGTGAATGCCTTCAAGCGCAGCCAGAACCTGCATGACGTCTACGTGTCGGTCTTCCAGCCCACGGAAACCGCCCGCTGGTTTGGCAACCTCAAGAGGTACCGGTTCTCTGGTGGCCAGCTCGTCGGGAAGGACGATCGCCCTGTGATCGACCCCGTAACGGGACTCTTCGCCCGGGACGCCTTCAGCTTCTGGTCGGCAACACCGGATGGTGACCGGGTTGCCGAGGGTGGTGCGGCCAGCCGCCTGCCGGCTCCGGCGGTACGGCGCGTGTTTACCAATCTTTCCGGCACTGCCCTCTCTCTGCTCGACCCCGACGATGCTGGCGTTCAGGCTGCGCTGGCTGCGGTGCCCGTGGCCGAGCGCGCAGCCGTCATTGAATGGGCTCTGGGCCGGGACGTGGGGGACGTGGATCAGGATGGGAACGTGATGGAAGCCCGCCGGGATCTGGGCGATGCCTTCCACGTCCAGCCACTGACGGTGCTCTACGGCGAGACTGTCGACAACCCGGACGCCGCCGTGTTCGTGGCCACCAACGATGGCTACCTGCACTCCTTCGAGGCCGCCACGGGGGTAGAGAACTGGGCCTTCGTTCCCGGCCGGTTACTGCATGGTCTCTACCCTCTCTACCGGAATGCGGCTGCCGCGGCGAAGACCTACGGGCTGGATGGCGAGATCAACCTGGTCATCAGGAACGATGACGGTCGTCCGGGGCTGTCGGGCAACGAGCAGGCGATCCTCCTCTTTGGCATGGGACGGGGCGGCGATGCGGTGTATGCCGTCGACGTGACCGACCCGGCTGCACCCGCGCTGCTCTGGGAGAAGAGCAGCAGTGACAGTAGCTTTGCCGACCTCGGCCAGACCTGGTCGCCGCCGGCGGCTGCGCGGGTCGACATCGGCGGGACCGTCCGGGACGTGGTGGTCTTCGGCGGCGGGTATGACCCGGGCCAGGACCACGGCCCGTTCCGGCAGGACACGGTCGGCAATGCCATCTACATGGTTGACCTGGCCGATGGCCGCCGGGTGTGGAGCGCCGGTAGTGACGCCGCAGGGGGGCCCCACGATCTCGAACTGCCCCGGATGAACTACTCCATTCCCGCCCCGGTGAAGCCGCTGGACCTCAACGGTGACGGCCTGGCTGAGCGCTTCTACGTGGGCGATATGGGCGGGCAGTTGTGGCGCTTTGACATCGTCAATGGCGAATCGGCGGCAACGCTCGTTGAGGGTGGGGTTCTGGCCTCGCTTGGTGGTGCCGCAGTCGCTACACCCACCACTGCAGACCTGCGCCGGTTCTACGCAGCTCCCGACGTGGTACCCGTCATCCTGAACAACCAGCTGCTGATCTCGATCAACATTGGCTCCGGCTATCGGGGCCACCCGCTGGATACCGGGATTGCCGAGGCCTTCTTCGCCGTCCGGGACTTCAACGTATTCGGCGTCATCGACCGGACTGACTACTCCACGTCGCCGGTCTCGGTGCATCAGTTGCTCGATATCACCACCGACCTCGAGCCTGAACTGCCATTTGCTGCCGCGGGGTGGCAGCTCCGCCTGAACCAGGGCCCCGGTGAGAAGGTACTGGGCGAAGCGCTGACGGTGGACAACACCACGTTCTTCACCTCCTTTGCGCCGGGCCAGACACCGAGCGGGTGCGTCAGCGGCGCCGGCATCAATCGCCTCTACGCCATCAGTGTCCTCGATGGACGGCTCCGCACGAACGTCGACAGCGGCGTCGACGCGCCCCTGACTCTCGCGGACCGCTCGCGAGTCCTGAACACAGGGATCCCGGTGACGGATGTGAATCGGCTGAATACGGAGACGGGCCCGACCATCTGCGCGGGGACCCAGTGCCTCACGCCGGAAGACATGGCGCGGCTGCCGCGGCGCGCCGGGACAAAACGCACCTACTGGTTCCAGCGTGAAGGCCCTTAGTCAGCCCCTCGGTAAGGGTTTCACACTGGTCGAACTCATGATCGTCGTGCTGATCATGGGCATCCTGGCGACCGCCAGCGTGGCGGGCTACCGGCAGTACGTCCAGCGGGCAGGCCGGGTGGACGCCACCACTGCCCTCCTCCGGGTCTCAACCGCCCAGGAGCGCTTCTACCTGCAGAACAACCAGTACGCGACCACCGCTGCGGAACTGGCCGACCCTCCGCCCGGTGGCCTGGGTACGGCAGAAACCAGCCTTGGGCTGTATGACCTCTCTGTGGCGCCTGCGGCGGGCGGCGCCACGGTGGGTTACACGGCGACCGCCACAGCTTCAGCCAGCGGCTCCCAGCGGGACGATGACGACTGCCAGGTCTTCACCATCGACCAGAGCGGCAAGCGCAGTGCCAGCGACTCCGCTGGCACCAGTAGCGCCGCAGTCACTGCCCGCTGCTGGCGTTAGGCCCGCTGCTAGCGCTAGGCCCGCCGTCCGCAGCCGACGGTTGCAGCCGCCTGCCTTCCAGAAAGAAGCTGTCAATGAGCAGCAGGATCACGCCCAGCGTGATCGCGGAGTCGGCCACATTGAAGGCGGGAAACGCCCAGTGCTCGTAGTGAACCAGGATGAAGTCCACGACGTAGCCGTGTTCGAGGCGATCGATCACATTGCCGATGGCGCCGCCCAGCACCAGGACCAGCCCCAGCGGCACCACGACCCGCTCCGGGGGCTGGCGGCTGAACCACCAGAGGAGGATGCCGCTCACTACCACTGCCACGCCGGTAAAGAACCAGTTCTGCCAGCCTGAGGCACTGGCCAGGAAGCTGAACGCGGCGCCCGTATTGTGCAGGCGAACCAGGTCGAAGTACGGCAGCACAGGCAGGTGCTCAAAGAGCGCAAACGACCCCATGATGAGGCGCTTCGTGACCTGGTCAATGGCGATAACCAGAACGCTGACGAGGAGCCAGAGGAGACTCGGTCTGTGGCTCATACGAAGCTCCGGGTTTCGCCACTGCCCGCCACGTTGCTGACGCAGCGACTACAGATCTCCGGGTGAGCTGCCACAGAGCCCGTATCGGCCCGGTGATGCCAGCAGCGTACGCACTTCGTATCTGCAGCAGGCGCAGCAGCCACCCAGAACTCGCCGCCGGACAGCGCGTCGGCCGGATGCTCAGCGCCGGCCCGGACCGTAGCTGCCGACGTAATGAAGAGAAACCGCAGTTCTTCGCCCAGCTGTTCCAGCTGGCTGCGGAGCTCGCCATCGGCGTAGATGGTCAGCGTCGCATCCAGGCTGGAGCCTATGGCGCCCGACTCACGTAAAGCCTCCAGGGCGCGGGAGGCAGGCTCACGGATGGCCAGCAGGCTCGTCCAGTTAACGGCACCGGGCGCCATTTCCGGGAGTTCGTGCCAGACAGACAGCAGCACGGAGGCTGGCCGCTTGCCTGGCAGGAAACGCCAGATTTCCTCCGCGGTGAAGCTGAGTACTGGCGCCAGCCAGCGCACCATGGCCTCGAGGATATGCCACATGGCAGTCTGGGCCGACCGCCTTGGCAGACCACTGCGGGGTGTGGTGTAGAGGCGATCCTTGATCACGTCCAGATAGAACGCGCCAAGGTCGACGATGCAGAAGTTGTGCAGCTGCTGATAGACCTTGTGAAACTCATAGGCCCCATAAGCCGCGACGATCTCACGCTGCAGGTGGGCGGTCCGGTCGAGGACCCAGCGATCCACAGCCACCAGTGCCTCGACCGGCACCGCATCCCTGGCCGGATCGAAGCCGTCCAGGTTGCCCAGCAGAAAGCGGGCCGTGTTCCGCATCCGGCGGTAGGAATCCGCCATGCGCTTCAGGATCTCCTGGGAAACGTTCATCTCACTGCTGTAGTCGCTGGACGCGACCCACAGACGCAGGATGTCGGCCCCGAGGGAGTTCATCACGGACTGGGGCGCAACGACATTGCCCAGGGACTTGGACATCTTGCGGCCCTTGTCATCCACCGTGAAGCCGTGGGTCAAAACCGCCCGGTAGGGCGCCGCCCCGTCCGTTGCCATCGCCGTGAGCAGCGAACTCTGGAACCAGCCCCGGTGCTGGTCGGAGCCCTCCAGATACAGGTCGGCTGGAAATCCGATCTCGGGCCGGCTCCGGGCGAGGCAGTGATGGACCATGCCAGAGTCCATCCAGACGTCCATGGTGTCTGTGACCTTGTCGTAGTCGGCCGCGGCTGCACCGAGCAGTTCCGCCGGGTCCAGGTCGAACCAGCCGTCGATACCTTTCTGTTCCATGCGCCCGGCGACGGCCTCGATAAGACCGAGGGTATCGGGGTGGAGTTCGCCGGTCTGCCGATGGATGAACAGCGGGATGGGCACGCCCCAGGTCCGCTGCCGGGAAATGCACCAGTCCGGCCGCCCGGCCACCATGCCTTCGATACGCTCCTGCCCCCAGGCGGGGAACCAGCGCACGCCGGTGATGGCCTTGAGGGTCGCTTCACGGAGGTGATTCTGGTCGAGACTGATGAACCACTGGGGCGTGGCCCGGAAGATCAGCGGCGTCTTGTGGCGCCAGCAGTGCGGGTAACTGTGCTGGAACTTTTCCGTGTGCAGCAGATGACCGTTCTGCCGCAACAGTTCGACGATGCGGCCATTACCCTCAGTGATGTGGACACCCGCCAGCAGCGGCGTGCCGGGCACATAGACGCCCCGGCCATCGACGGGGTTGTCCACGGGCAGCTGGTAACGCAACCCGGACTGGTAGTCGTCCTGGCCGTGGGCCGGCGCCGTGTGCACTGCGCCCGTGCCGGCATCCAGCGTCACATAGTCGGCGAGGATCACCGGGACGTCCCGGGCATAGAACGGGTGCCGGAGCGCGAGGCCCTCCAGCGCCGCCCCCTGGAAGTGCGCGAGGGTCTCGGCTCCGCGGGCGCCATAGCGCAGCAGTGCGGCCTCTGCGAGACCTTCGGCCAGCACCAGCACAACCGGTCCCCCGTCGAGCTCCGCTCTGACGAGCACATAGGGCAGCTCGCCACCCAGGGCCACCGCCTGATTAGCTGGCAGCGTCCACGGTGTTGTGGTCCAGATGGGGATCGAGACAGCGGCGCCAGGCGCCAGGCCAAGACGCTGGTAGAGCGCCGCCGCGTCCACCACGTCAAAACGGGCATCCAGGGCGATGGACGTCCGGTCGGCGTACTCGACCTCTGCTTCAGCCAGGGCTGACCGGCAGTCGAGACACCAGTGCACCGGCTTGTAGCCCCGGAGCAGGTGGCCGTTTTTGATGATCCGGGCGAAGCCGCGGATCTGCTCAGCTTCGAAGCGGGGGTCCAGCGTCAGGTAGGGGCGATCCCAGTCACCGAGCACACCGAGGCGACGGAAATCCCGGCGCTGGCTGTCCACCTGCTGCAGGGCGTATTCCCGGCAGGCCTTGCGGAACTCCGTGGCGCTCAGCTTCTCGCCCACCTTGCCCAGCTTTTTCTCCACCTGGTGCTCGATGGGCAGTCCGTGGCAGTCCCAGCCCGGGATATAGGGCGCATCAAAGCCCGACAGGGTCTTCGACCTGATGATGATGTCCTTGAGGACCTTGTTGACCGCGTGGCCAATATGGATGTCGCCATTGGCGTAGGGCGGACCGTCGACGAGCAGGAAGCGCGGCCTGCCGGCAGTGGCCCTGCGGATCTCGCCGTAGAGGTCCTGCGCGTTCCACTCCGCCAGCATCTGGGGCTCCCGTTTCGCCAGATCGCCCTTCATCGGGAAGTCCGTGCGGGGGAGGTTCACCGTGTCCTTGTAGTCCGTCACTCGTAGGTCCCTTTATCAGCAAGCAGTCGGCGGGCCTCGGCCGCATCCAGCTCCATCTGCCGGCGCAGCGCCTCGAGATCAGCAAAACGGGTCTCGTCCCGCAGGCGGGCGACAAAATCCACGCCGAGCTGGCGGCCATAGAGGTCGCCGTCGAAGTCGAAGACATGCACTTCCAGCAAGGCCCCGACACCCGCCACCGTGGGCCGGGTGCCGATGCTGGCCACCGCATCCCGGGCACCCTCATCAACACCGTGCACGCGGACGGCGAAGATGCCACTCAGGGGACTCACGAGCCTCTGCAGGCGGAGGTTCGCAGTGGGGAAGCCCAACTGCCGGCCCAGCTGCTGCCCGCGGCCAACCCGGCCCACCATCCGGTAGGGCCGCCCCAGTAACTGCCGCGCCGTGTGCAGGTCACCGGCGGCCAGCGCACTGCGAATTGCCGTGCTTGAGACCCGCAGGGCACCCACCGCGACGCTCCCGACCTGCTCCACGCCAAACCCGTACCGCTGACCGCCCGCCTGCAGGTGGGCCAGGGTGCCGGCCCGGCCCTGGCCAAAGCGGAAATCGTCGCCCACCACCAGATGCCGAACGCCCAGTACGCCCACCAGCAACTGCTCAATAAACGCCTCGGGGGACAGTTCCTGGAGCCGCCGCTCGAAGGGTGGGCAATACAGGTGATCGATGCCCAGGGAGCGGAGAACGAGGAACTTTTCCCGCAGGCGCATCAGGCGAGCCGGCGGCTGCTGTGGACTCATGACCTCCTGGGGCGTGGGCTCAAAGCTGAAGACCAGCGAGGGCAGGCCGCTGGCAGCCGCCTCAGCCCGCACCCGGTCGAGGATCTGCCGGTGCCCGAGGTGGACCCCGTCAAAAACCCCGATGGTTCCCACGCATCCGGACGGTACCGGTTGAACTCCTGGCCGGGGCCGGCGGAAAACATGCATGGGATGAAGCGCGCCAAAAGCGGGGATTATAAGGTCGGCCGACTACAAGTTTCGCAGCCGCATAGCCGTGGGACGCAGGCCCACGGCGAAGAGTGCCGCGAAATAGGCCAGGGCCGCACCACCCACGGCTGCTGCGAGCCAGAAGCACCGAGTCAGAGGGTCCGCGGCCAGCCAGTCAGGGGTGGCCGGGATGGCAGACAGCAGCAGCACGGCCATGACGCCGGCCGCCACGGCAACCCGGACCAGAAACGACCCCCAGCCGGCCCCTGGCTTCAGGACCCCGGACCGCCGCAGTCCCCGATACAGCAGGGCCGAGTTGATGAAGGAACCCAGGGACGTGGTCAGCGCCAGCCCCGCGTGGGGCGCCTCCCAGCCGGCCAGTGCCCAGGGCACTACCAGCAGGAGGTTAAGGACCATCGTCGAGCCCAGCGCGATCAGGCCGACGCGAACTGGCGTCGCGGTATCCTGGCGGGCGAAGTAGCCGGGGGCGAGGACCTTCACCAGCGTGAAACCCATCAGGCCGGCAGAGTAGGCAATGAGACTGTAGCTGGACTGTTCGACATCCCGGATGCCGAACTCGCCGCCGTAAAAGAGCGTGGCCAGCAGCGGCCCGGACAGCAGCATGAGGCCGAGAGTGGCGGGTGTGACGATCAGGATCACCAGGCGCAGCGCCCAGTCCAGCGTGTTGCCAAAGTCATCCGTCGCCTGCGCCGCGTGCTGGCGGGACAGATTGGGCAGCATCACGGTGGCGAGGGCGATACCAAACACCCCCAGCGGGAACTCCATGATGCGGTCCGAGTAATACAGCCAGCTGATGCTGCCGGTCACCAGAAACGACGCAATGAGTGTGTCGAGCAGAATGCTGATCTGCGCCACCGAGGAACCGAAGAGTCCCGGCACCATCAGCCTGAGGATCTTGCGCACACCGGGGTGTTTCCAGCCCCACCGGGGCAGCGGCAGGAGGCGGATGCGCGCGAGGGCAGGCAGCATGCACAGCAACTGGACGACGCCGGCGGCAAAGACCCCGGCCGCCAGCGCCATGCCGGGCCGTGCGTAGAGGGGTGCGACCCACACTGCGAAGATGATCAGCACCACGTTCAGCATCACCGGCGAGAACGCGGCTGCCACATACCGGTGATAGGTGTTGAGGACGCCACCGGCCAGCGCTGCCAGGGACACGAACAGCAGGTAGGGAAAGGTCCAGCGCAGCATGTCAACGGCCAGCGTAAAGCGCCCCACGTCCGCTCCGCTGGTGCCGGTCGCGAAACCTGGAGCAAAGACGCCGATGAAGACCGGGGCTGCGATAGCTCCCAGGGCTGCCAGGACCGACAGCATCACCCCGAGCGTCCCGGCGGTGCGACTGACCAGCTCCCGAACCTCCGCATGGTCCCGGGACTGGTCGTACTCGGCAAACACCGGCACGAACGCCTGGGAGAAGGAGCCTTCCGCGAAAAAACGCCGGAAGGTGTTGGGGATCCTGAACGCCACGAAGAAGGCGTCCATCACGAGGGAAGCGCCAAAGTAGCGGGCAAAAACCACGTCCCGGACGAGACCCAGGATGCGGGAAAGAAGGGTCCAGACACCCACGGTACCGGTGGACCGGAGCAGCTTGCGGCCACTCGGCCCATTGGGCTGGCCAACCGGCTGGTTGAAGGCCGGTTCGTTCGGCTGCTTGGCGGGCTGGGGCGATTCAGTCATGCGGGCGCCAGTCTACCGACCTTGACTTACCCGGGGTTAAACCTGAAGAATACGCGCCCGTCGCGGGCGTCCGCGGCTCCCACCTCAGCAAGACCAGTCTGGAAGTACCTGTGGCGAACACCAAGTCAGCAGCCAAGCGCGCCAAACAAGGCGAACGTCGTCGTCAGCATAATGTGGCCCTCCGCTCGCGGATGCGGACCGCCATCAAGAAGGTGGTCAAGGCCATCGAGGCCGGCGATACGGCTGAAGCTGCCAGCGCTTTCAAAGCCGGTGCCGCTGAGGTAGCGAGCATGGTGACCAAGGGCCTCACGCACAAGAACAAGGCTGCCCGGCACAAGAGCCGCCTGAACAAAGCCGTCAAGGCGCTGGCCACCAAGAAGAAGAAGTAGGAGCGCCGACCGGCGCGATCCCCACGTCAGGCGCGATCCCCACCGTCATTTTCCACGCCGTCATCCTGAAGGTCGGTCGCGCCTGGAGGTGCTCCTACCGGCACCAACGCCTCCAGCCGCACCATCAGATCCTGCGTCAGCCGCGCGGTGCCAGCACTCGTCAACGCGCTGATCCGGTAGACCGGCGGGCCTTCACCCGTCCGGTCCAGACCGAGTGCGGCGCACACGGCCGCCTCCATCTGCGCTGCTTCAGCCTCGCTCACCAGGTCCGTCTTGTTCAGGACGAGCCAGCGCTCCCTGGCCGCGAGTTCCGGGCTGAAGCGCTGAAGTTCACCGACCACCGCCACGGCGTCAGCGGCAGGATCACTGCCATCGAAAGGTGCCAGGTCGACGAGATGGACCAGGAGTCGCGTCCGGCCCAGATGCCGGAGAAAGCGGGTGCCAAGACCTGCGCCATCGGCAGCCCCCTCGATGAGGCCGGGAATATCCGCCATGACAAAACTGCGCAGGGGTCCGACCGACACCACGCCCAGGCCGGGATGCAGGGTGGTGAACGGGTAGTCCGCCACCCGGGGTCGGGCGGCCGACACGGCCCGGAGCAGCGTGGACTTGCCGGCGTTCGGTTTGCCGAGCAGCCCCACGTCGGCCAGGAGGCTTAGCTCAACTTTCAGGGTGCGGCTTTCCCCGGGAGTGCCGGGGGTGGACTGGCGGGGTGCCCGATTGACGCTGCTCTTGAAGCGGGTGTTGCCCCGCCCGCCCTCGCCTCCAGCGGCCACCAGCAGGCGCTCCCCATCCCGGGTGAGATCACCGAGCAGTTCGCCGGTGTCGGCTTCGACAACCCGGGTGCCGGCGGGCACCAGTACCTCCAGGGATTCGCCACAGCGGCCAGTACAGTCTGAACCCGAGCCACCCTCGCCGCTTTTGGCAGCGAAGCGCCGGTTCACGCGAAAGTCCGCCAGCGTGTTCAGCGCACGACTGGCCACCAGCCACACGCTGCCGCCGTCACCGCCATCACCACCGTCCGGGCCGCCCCGGGGGATGAACTTCTCCCGCCGGAAACTGACGCAACCGGGACCACCGTTCCCGGCAGCCACACGGATGGTGGCTTCATCGACAAATTTCATGACGGCAACTTCCTCGACTGTGCCCCGCGGGCCGTTTGGGGACGCATGCAGAGCCCCAGAGACGAAAAACCCCGCATACGCGGGGTCTTTCTTCAGCCAGTCCCGGCCTCAAGCCAAACCCGGCTTGGGTCCTGAATCTAGGCAGTAGCTGGTGCGGCAGCCGAAACAACGTTGACGACCCGCCGGCCGCCAGCACCCTTGACCTCAAACAGCACCACGCCATTCGCCTTGGCGAACAGCGTGTGATCACGGCCAAGACCCACGTTCTTGCCCGGGTGATACTGCGTACCGCGCTGGCGCACGAGAATGTTGCCGGCAATCACTGTCTCGCCGCCATACTTCTTCAGGCCGAGACGCTTTGATTCAGAATCGCGGCCGTTACGAGTACTGCCGCCTGCTTTCTTATGTGCCATGACTTAAATCCCTCGAAGTTTGTTGTCAGGCGCCGCCAGCTGTGATCAGGCGCCGCCAGCTGTGATGTGATCAGGCGCTGCCAGCTGTGATCAGGCGCTGCCAGCTGTGATCAGGCGCTGCCAGCTGTGATCAGGCGCCGCCAGCGATGCCGGTGATTTCGACCAGAGTAAACGCCTGCCGGTGACCGTGCATGCGCTTGTAGGTCGTCCGGCGCTTGAATTTGATGACAGTGAGTTTGTCGTGACGATCCTGCGCGACAACAGTGCCGGTAACCTTGGCACCGGAGATCAGGGGCTTGCCCACCTGGACCGTGGCACCTTCGCCAACCATCAGGACCTCGGCGAATTCGACGGTGTCGCCGGCAGCCGCATCGAGTTTCTCGACTTTAACTTTTTCGCCCTGGCTGGCGCGGTACTGCTTGCCACCGGTCTTGAACACTGCGTACATCGGATTATTCCTTGAAGATCTGGTCCCGGTGGCTGTCCCGGTGGCTGTCCCGGGTGGGGGCCGAACACAACCCCTCGAAAAGCCGCCGAATTCTAGAGGGTTAGCTACCGAGAGGCAACCTCTGCGTCGCACCCACCCAAGCCACCCAGAAGCGCGTTCAGACGCCCGGCGAGGCGGATGCCGGCCATTATGAGGCGCTGGTCGACGCTGGCGCGGGCGCGCTCCAGGTAGGCCGCCGGGAGGGCCACGGGCAGCCCCCCCGGGTCTGGGTAGTCATAGACCTGGGGCCGGAGCGCCTGGCTCTCCCGGGCCCAGTCGACGGGACTGGCGAGCAGCCAGCGCCGGCGTTCAGCGGCCGGGGGATCAGGGAGCAGTGCTGCCCGTTCCCGGGCGTTCCGGGGGCCAGCTGGTGCCAGTTGCTCCCCGTCCCAGACCGCATGGAGAGTAGTCGTTCGGCCTGCCAGCACCACAGGAATGAGAGTGCCGCCCCGATCGGTGGCCCGGCCCACGTGCAGGGGCTGGTGCAGATCGACGACGAAGTGGACAACAAAGCGCAATGCCTGGCCCCGGCGCTGGTCACCCAGGGACGTATCGGCCAGTTCCTGCTCGAAGCGCTCGAGAGCGACCAGCACATTGTCCGGATTCTGGCGGGCGGCCCGGGCGATGGAGCCCCGATCGCTCACATTCAGGTAGTGCCAGGGCTTCGTGTGCTCCCACTCGGGCAGCTGGCGAATCCAGTCCGGCCAGAGCCCGGCATCCGCGAGCGGCATGCCGGCGAGCAGCGGCTTTAAGGCAACCCGGGTTTCAGCGCAGAGGTGCTGTTCGGCAATATGCCCAGCGACGCGGTGACCGGCAGGGCCGAAAGCGCGGGCGGCAGGTGGCGCCAGCAGTGCCGCAGTCAGCAGCGCCGTGGTGACCGCATGGTGTACAGAGCGGCGCATCGCGGGCATTATGCGTCGAGTAATGCATCGCGTCCAACCGGAATTCCCACGATTTGACCTGGAAGCAGTGCGCGCCCTGCTGGGCGACGACTGGCCGGCAGTCAATCGGGAAATCACGGCGCGTCTGCGCAGCGACGTGGCCCTGGTCAACAGCGTTGCCCACTACATCGTGGGCGGTGGGGGCAAGCGTCTGCGGCCCCTCATCACCCTCCTCGCTGCCCGGGCCTGCGGCTACCGCGGCGACCGGCACATCATCACGGCCGCGATCGTCGAGTTCATTCACACCGCCACTCTCCTCCATGACGACGTGGTGGACGCGTCCGACCTGCGCCGCGGCCAGGACACGGCCAACAGCGTCTTTGGCAACGAAGCCAGCGTGCTCGTGGGTGATTTCCTGTACTCGCGGGCCTTCCAGCTGATGGTCCAGGTTGGCCAGATGCGCATCATGGACGTGCTGGCGGATGCCACGAACACCATTGCCGAAGGCGAAGTCCTGCAGCTGATGAACTGCAAGGACCCGGAGACCACCGAACAACGGTACATGGACGTCATCTACCGGAAGACCGCCCGCCTGTTCGAGGCCGGCGCCCAGATCGGCGCCATCCTGGCAGACCAGACCCGGGCGGTCGAAGAAGCCCTCGTGGACTACGGGCGGGAACTGGGCCTGGCCTTTCAGCTGGTGGACGATGCGCTGGACTACAGCGCCAACCCCGGCGAACTCGGCAAGCAGGTGGGCGATGACCTGGCTGAAGGCAAGCCGACCCTGCCCCTCATCTACGCGCTGCAACGGGGCTCGCCGAAGGAGCAGGTGATGATCCGCCGGGCGATCGAGCGGGGCGGCCGGGAAGACATCCGCGCCATTCAGGCCGCCATCCAGTCGACCGGCGCCCTCGCCTACACGGCGTCCAAGGCCCGGGATTGCGCGGCGCGGGCCCGGACCGCGCTGGGCCCCGTACCCGATTCCCCCTTCAAGACCGCCCTGAACGACCTGACGGACTTCGCCGTCGAGCGCCGTTACTGACGCCATCCGCTGCCCGCGTATACAATGGCCGCCGCTGCGGGCAAGCCCCGCAGATCGCAACCCGTTCGGGGTGTAGCTCAGCTTGGTAGAGCGCTTGCTTCGGGAGCAAGAGGTCGCAGGTTCGAATCCTGTCACCCCGACCAATCACGCCCAACAACCAAAAAGCCCCGGCCGCGTGGCGGGGCTTTCACCTGCTGCGCCCAGGGCAGCAGACTTGCGGGGCAGGTCATCTCCGTCTCCGCCCGCCCAGCCCGTGCTGGGCGACCGCCCTGCCCGGCTGCACGCCGACTTCCACCCCTGACTACCCCTCGGACGGCAGACCAACGGTCTTGCCTCTGGCCCCCCCGGCGCGGTAGGGTTCACGCACTACCAATAAGGCATACCCGCCGCCCTCTGGGGGAGGTTCTGGTTCTGGGTTTTGTCTCGCGTCAGGTCTGGAGCCGTCCGTCAGCCACCCACTTGAAGGCGGCCCGGGCCCCAGGCGCCGGGGGAAAAATGCATAACCCGCCCGCTTTGTTGGCTAACGCCTTGTCGGACAGCGCTATGGCCGACCGGGCCCCGTTATCTTTTGGAGGATTGCCGCAATGAGGAAGCTAAAAGCTGCAGGGATTTTTGCTGCGGGCGCGTTGGGCCTTTCCCTGGTAGCCAGCGGGCCGGCCAGCGCCGCCGCGACCACCTACATCATCGACGGCACGTTCTCTGGGGTGCTCTACGCCTGCACCCAGATCACCTTTGCCTTCAGCGGCTCGGACTGCAGCTACGGCCGGAACCGGCTGGCCGCCAACGGCACCTGGCTCGGGCCCCTCTTTGGCGGCGCCAACTACCCCAAGGACAGCGCCCAGTCGGCACTGACCTACCTACCCACGTCGGGCGACAACGTCCCCCAGGGCTCCTCGGCCCAGGCCAACTTCATTCCCGCCACGCCGGACGGCAAGCTCAACGCGCCGCTGGACGGCGAGCTGAGCATTGACGACAACGGCACCCCGGGTGACCCCACGGACGATATCGTCAGTGGCTCCTTCACCATCGGCGCCCTGGCCCGCAACGTGCCCACCGGCCAGTTCACCCGGGCGGTCCAGCAGTGGACCACCATGGACAACACGCTTGTGCCGACGCCGGTCAACGCGACGGCCACCGTCGCCAATGGGGCGGGCGGCGTGGACTACGTGGTGGGCAGCCGGGGCTTCCCGACGCCCCGCTGCTACCGCTACAACGCCGCCAACTGCTTCCCGACCGAAGACTCCGTGCCGGACTTTGGCGATGCCCGGTTCTGGGGCCCGCTTCCCCCGGCCGGTTCGGTGGGGATCGAGGCCTCAGGCCTCCTGGGTGACCCCGCCTTTGTCCCGGTCCAGCCGCCGCCCACGATCCCCACGGGCAATGTGGGGGCCAGCACCACGGCCACGTTCACCGGGGCCTCCTGCGCGACCAATAACGGCGCTTCTGACGACTGCGCCGTCAGCCCCCTGATCTGGGGCGCGGGTGAGGATCCCGGCTTCGACAACCTGATCATGAAGATCTCCACCAACAACTCGGGTCAGATCACCTCGGCCCTCGTCTACTGGACCCAGGAGTACTTCATCGGTGCCTTCACTAATCCGGTGGAGGCCGGCTACAACAATTCCGTGGCCGCCAGCACGATCAACTTCACGGGCGAAATCCCACAACCCACCGCTCAAGATTTCGCCGCCAGCGTCCTTCAGGGCAGCAGCAATAACTCCCTTAACGCGGGGGGGAACTGCATCAGATTTACCCCTCCGGTAAGCGTGAACATTGTCACCCCGCCCACGCTGGGCACGGCGTCGGTTGTGGGCCCAGTAGGCACGCAGACGATCAGCTACGACTCGACGGGGGCTGCGGGCACTGACTCGATCGTGTACTCGTGCACAAGCGGCGCTGAGACCGACTCTGGCACCATCACCATCACGGTTGCGCCCGACTCCCTTCCCGTCTCACCCAGCGGCGGGATCACCATCTCCACCCAGGGCGCGGCCCCGGGGCCCGGGACTGCCGGCAGCCTGATTGTTTCCACCCTGCCCTCCTACTCAGCGGGCAACGCCCCCGCTCTGGTCTCCATCAGCACGCCTCCCAACGCTGTTCAGGGCACCGCAACGGTCAACTCGGCGGCCAAGACAGTCACCTTTACCCCCAGCGCCACGTTCTTCGAAGGCTCGGCGCAGTTTAGCTACGTGCTAACGGATAACGACGGGGACGTTTCCTCCCCCGCGGGTGTGATTACGGTGACGATCCCCAATGTGTCACCTGCCATTCAGGACGGCACGATCACGACGGATCAGAACCGGGCGAGCACGGCGCAGGCCCTGGCCATCACGCCAGGGAACGGCACGATTGCTCAGGGCTTGGTGACGGTAACCACCAATGCCAGCAACGGCAGCTGCACCATCACGGGCACGGCCGCTGCGCCCACGCTGACCTATACCCCCGCTGCGGATTACGCGGGGCCGGACAGCTGCGTGGTGACCGCCACGGATGGTGACGGCTCCACCGACACCGGCACCTTCAGCATCACCGTGAATGCGGTGGACGACGCGCTCAAGCTGCCCGGTGGTGGCAGTGCGGTGGACCTCTGGAGCCTGTCGCTCCTGGGGACCCTGCCGCTGTTGCGGCGCCGTCGCCGCGCTTGATTAACGTGCGTCGCCGCGCCTGAGCCTTCGGCCACCGTGACGAACCAAAGCCCCCGCCAGCTGGCGGGGGCTTTTTTTTGAGCTCTGCGGTTGCAGTATCACGAGACCATGCAGAGCTTCGACAGACCCACCATCGCTCCCAGGGAACCGTCGCCCTGGGTCCTGCGCTTTGCAGGACTCATTCCCGCCGGGGAACCCGTGCTGGACGTGGCCTGCGGGACGGGTCGCCACGCCCGACTCCTGGCGGCTCGGGGCCACCGGGTAACGGCTGTCGACCTGGACAACGACGCACTCGGGAACCTGGCTGGCGTGCCTGGCATACAGGTCCTGCAGAAGGATCTGGAAATCCCCCCCTGGCCCTTCGGGCCGGCGAGTTTCGCCGGCATCGTGATTACCAACTACCTGCACCGGGCCCACTTTCCGGCTCTGGCCGCGACGCTGCGGCCAGGGGGTGTGCTGATCATCGAGACCTTCGCCGCCGGCAACGAGCGCCTGGGGCGCCCCCGAAACCCGGCGTTTCTCCTGGCCCCCGGCGAACTTCTGGCGGCCCTGGGCGGCGCGCTGCAGGTGGTCGCCTACGAACACGGCACTGACGAGTTACCCCGCCCCGCCGTGCGGCAGCGGCTCGTCGCGGTACGCCAGGCAGAACCAGTGGCGCTGCCTGCACCGCGCCCGCAGGAGCGCCCGTAGGAGCGCCCGCAGGAGCGCCTTTAGGCGCGATGACTATCGATCGCGCCTAAAGGCGCTCCTGCGGGCGGCCGGCCATGATGCCGCCGTGGAGCGTCACACCCTCCGTCGGCTTCGAGGTCCACAGCTGTTCTGCAAAGCGGGGAATCGCCATGGCGGCGATCGGGAAGCACTCCACCAGCTGGGACGGCTTGCCCGGAATACCGTCCAGGGCGTAGCAGAAAAACTCCATGCCCTTGCGCTCGACGGTGTTCCAGAAACCGCGGATGGATTTCTCGCTGGAGGACACCGAGCCGTCCGCATTGAAGTAGGTGTCGAAACGCACCTCGCCGGCTGGGGTCTCCATGCGGTTGCGGGTGGTGTTGGTCATGAGGTGGTTGAAGAAGCTCGGGTAGCGCTCGGCCAGGGGTTTGCTGCGATCAATCGTCGCCGTGGCGCTCGCCGCGGCGGGCCTGGGCCAGTCTGCCGCACCGGTCTCCAGCAGCATGAAGGAGATCAGCGCCGTGCGGTCGGCTGCCGGCACCGGCTCGGGGATCAGCATCCGCGTGCCGGGAATCAGTTTCTCCGGCCCGGCGACGAACTCCCAGACCCGGGGCACGTCCCAGCTAAAGCCGGCGCTACTGAGAGCGGGCGAGGCAGCGAATCCCGGGCTGGTGCCGGCCTTGCGGCCGATGAGGCCCCAGAGATTCGGGCCCAGCAGATTACTGCCCCCGTCCGCCAGCGTGTGGCAGGCACTGCAGCGCTGGAGAAACGCCGTCCGGCCCTTCTGGTAGTCCGCGGCGACCAGCTGGTCCCGCGTGGGCATCGCCTCGGCCAGGCTGACGCTGCTGTGCAGGCTACCCACCACGCCACTGAGCAGAAGAGGCACGAGCAGTGAGCGGTGCATGGCTGAGTCACCAGTGGCGGGAACCGGCGGGATTATCCCCCGGTCCGGTGGCGATCGCCAGATTCAGCCGCGGCGCTGGTCCGCCGGCCAGGCCGGCCTGGCGGTTGGGGACGACGCCAGCAGGCTGCCGATGCCCTGGGACCAGCGGGCCGGCTCGCCCACACAGTAGCCCTGGGCCCAGGTGATGCCCAGCTTGCCCAGCTTGCCCAGCAGGCCCAGTGTTGCATCGTCTTCGACAAACTCAGCGACCGTATCCAGCCGCATCACCCGGGCCACTTCGGCAATGGCGGCCACCATGGACTGGGACACGACGTTGGTCGACAGGTCCCGGATGAAGCTGCCGTCAATCTTCAGCGTGTCCACGGGAAAGAGCTTCAGGTAGGCGAAGGAACTGAGCCCGAAGCCAAAATCGTCCAGTGATGAAGTGACAGCCAACCCGGCGCAGGGTCTGCATGAAGGTCTGGGCCCGCTGCCGAGACTCTGGCCGGAGAGATTGAGGGCAAAACGGGCCCCGGCGGTCTGATAGTTGGCAGTCAGGTTGACCCGCGGGTTGGGCTCCGCGCTCCAGATGGTGGCGCCCTCCTGGCCATGGCCGTACAGGCCGCTGAGCTGCGGCAGAAAGGCACGGAGCAGCGCCGCGTAGTCGCGGAGGACCGTCTCCCCTGCGGTACTGGCTTCCAGGCGCAAGACCACGCCTTTGCTGGTCGCTTAACCCCCCTGCAAGTGTCGTAGTTTGGCCTGAGTCAGGCGTGACCCTGCTCCCAGAAACGGCCCTCCGCCCCGGGCCAGGCAGCAGGCGGCCTGCTTTATACTGCCCGTGCCGCAGCCAGTTCCGACCCTGAATGACCCCCCCGAACCCCGTCCTGGACTTCACTCCCGAGATTGAGCGGGAGACCCGCGACCTCTACCAGCGGGTCCGGCATGTCATTCCTGACGTGGAGTGGCCCGTCCACGCGCCGCTGATCTCCGCCATCAACCGGCGCAAGCGCGAGCGCAAGGCCATCATTCTGGTGCACAACTACATGACGCCGGAGATCTTCCACGGGGTCGCCGACTACTCTGGCGACTCCCTGGGCCTGGCCCAGTTCGGTGAGCGCACCACCGCCGAGACCATCGTCATGTGTGGCGTGCACTTCATGGCGGAGACCGCCAAGATCCTCAGCCCTGACAAGACCGTACTGCTGCCGGACCTGAAGGCGGGCTGTTCGCTGGCGTCGTCGATCACCGCGGCCGACGTCCGGGCCCTTCGTCAGCGGCACCCGGGCGTACCGGTAGTGACCTATGTGAACACGTCGGCTGACGTCAAGGCAGAGTCCGACATCTGCTGTACCTCGGCCAATGCGGTTCAGGTGGTCGAGTCGCTGGGCGCCGACGAGGTGATCTTCATTCCGGACCAGTTCCTCGGGAAATACGTAGCGGGCAAGACCAGCGTCAGGCTGATCCTGTGGGCAGGCGCCTGCGAGGTTCACGAGCGCTTCTCGGGGCAGGAGTTGCGGGACTTCCGCGGCATGCACCCCGGGATTCACGTCATGGCTCACCCGGAGTGTCCGCCAGACGTGCTGGCTGAAGCGGATTTCGTGGGCTCCACGTCGGCGATGATCGGCCACGTGGGTAAACTGCGTCCCCAAAAGGTGGCGATGATCACCGAGTGCTCCATGGCGGGTAATGTGGCAGTGGAGTTCCCCGAGATCGAGTTCATTCAGCCCTGCAACCTCTGCCCGCACATGCAGCGCATCACGTTACCCAAGATTCTGCGCTGCCTCGAGACTCTTTCCCCTGCCATCGATGTGCCTCCCGATGTGGCCCAGAGGGCCCGTCAGGCCCTGGAGCGCATGCTGGCCGTGGGCCGTGGCGCTGCCCGCGACTGATGCCCGGCGCGCAAAACCCGTGACCACCTCGGCAACTTTTGACGTCCTCGTCCTGGGGGGCGGCCTTGGCGGACTCTCCACGGCGCTGCGGCTGGCGGATGCCGGACTCAGCGTCGGTGTACTGCGCAAGAAGCCCTCGGCGGAGAGTTCCAGCGCGTGGGCCCAGGGCGGCATCGCCGCCGCCATGGACGGCGACGACACCCCTGCCCAGCACGCCGCGGATACCCTGGTGGCGGGCGCAGGCCTGTGCCGGCCGGCAACCGTTGACTTCGTCACGGGCCAGGCGCCCGCTGCAATCCGCTGGCTGCAAAGCCAGGGCGTGGCGTTCACCCTTCCGGCACCCGACAACTCCGACGGCCCCGGTGAACTGCACCTGACCCGGGAAGGTGGTCATTCCCGGCGGCGCATCGTGCACGCCGAGGATGCGACCGGCAGGGTAGTCATTGCGGGCCTCGAAGCCCGGGTGGCGGAACACAACGGCATCCAGCTGCTGGATGACCGGATTGGTATCGACCTCATCACGACCTGGAAGCAGCGGATTCCCGGACCCAACCGCTGCGTCGGGGTCTACGCCCTCAACCGGACGTCCGGGCGGGTGGAAACCATCGCCGCTCGCAGCATCGTTCTGGCGACCGGTGGGGCGTCCAAGATCTATCTCTACACGACGAATCCGGACACCTCCACCGGTGATGGCATAGCCATGGCCTGGCGGGCAGGCTGCCGGGTTGCCAACATGGAATTCGTGCAGTTCCACCCCACCTGCCTGTTTCACCCGCTGGCGAAATCCGAACTGATTTCGGAAGCAGTCCGGGGCGAAGGTGGCCTGCTGCGCCTGCCGGACGGCCGGCGCTTCATGGACGCCCACGACTCGCGGGCCGAACTCGCCCCCCGGGATATCGTCGCCCGGGCCATTGATGCCGAGATGAAGCGTGGCGGCTTCGACTGCGTGTACCTCGACATCAGCCACAGGCCCGCTGCCGAGATCCTGCATCACTTCCCGAACATCGCCCAGCGCCTCAAGACGTTCGGGATCGACATGACCAGGGACCCGATTCCCGTCGTGCCGGCAGCGCATTACAGCTGCGGTGGCATCGTCACGGATCTCACGGCAGCGACGGACCTTGCCGGCCTCTACGCCGTGGGTGAATGCACCTGGACCGGCCTGCACGGTGCCAACCGGCTGGCCAGTAACTCCCTGCTGGAGTGCGTGGTGTTCGGCGCCGCGGCCAGCGCACGCATTGTCAGTGAGCTCGCCACAGCGCCCCCGCCCCTGACCGGCCTCGTCGCCTGGGACGAAAGCCGCGTGACAGACACGGACGAGCAGGTCATCGTGTCCCACAACTGGGAGGAGCTGCGGCGTTTCATGTGGGACTACGTCGGCATCGTGAGAACCAACAAGCGGCTGGCCCGCGCGCGGCACCGGGTAGATCTGCTGCACGAGGAGATTGCCGAGTTCTACAACCACTTCCGCGTGACCAACGACCTCATCGAGTTGCGCAATCTCGCCCTGGTCGCGGAGCTGACGATTCTCAGCGCCCAGTCCCGGCAGGAAAGCCGCGGCCTGCACTTCAACCGGGACTACCCCTCAGCGCTCCCGGACCGGGAAGCCCGGGACACCATCCTCATTCCGGGCGGCGCTGCAAGTAGGCGTTCGTAATCCCGGCGAGGCTGGTCGTGCCGGCGAACTGCATCGTGCGCTGCAGTTCGCTGTCGAGTATGGCCAGAACCTTGGCCACGCCCTTCTCGCCGTAGGCACCGAGCCCGTACAGGTAGGGCCGGCCCACGCACACGGCAGTCGCGCCCAGCGCCAGCGCCTTGAAGATGTCCGTCCCGCGCCGGATGCCACCGTCCATCAGCACGGGGATGCGACCGGCCGTGACGGCGACCACTTCAGGCAGGCACTCCAGGGTGCCACGCCCGCTCTCTTCCTGACGCCCGCCGTGGTTGGAGACGATGATCCCGTCCACCCCGGCGCGCACTGCGAGTTCGGTATCTTCCCGGGTCACGATGCCCTTGAGCAGGATTGGCAGGCGCGTGTTCGCCCGGAGCCAATCCACGACTGCCCAGGTGAGCGCAGGGTCGCCGATGCGGGCAGGCCCCTTGTAGCCTGCGAAGTTGCCCATCGCCGGTGGGCCCTTGCCAGTGGCCTGGCGCGTGGCGCTGCGGGCAAACCAGCGTTCCCCTTCCCGATTGCCCCGGGTGGGGGAATCGACCGTCAGCGCCACGGCCAGACAACCCGCCGCCTCGGCAGCTGCCAGCAGGTACCGCATCAGGCCCTGATCCGGCGACGCATAGAGCTGGAACCACAGGGGCGCTGTGCCAGCCGCCCGGATTGCGCCGATGCTGCTGCTGGTCACCGTTGAGGCGATCAGGAGATGGCCCCGCTCGGAGGCTCCCCGCATGGTGGCGAGCTCACCCTCGGCGTGAATCGTCTGCTGGGCGCCCACTGGCGCCAGCACCAACGGCGACGACAACGCCTGGCCCAGGAGCTTCAGACTGGTATCGATACGGCTGACATCCACGAGACGGCGGACCCGCAGCTGCCAGGCGTCGAAGGCCGCCCGGTTGGCCTCCACGGTCCGCTGATCGTCCGCACCATTGACGATGAAATGCCAGGTTTCCAGGTCCAGGGCCTTCTGGGCAGCGCGCTGCATCTGGAACCCATCGAGAACCTGATCCAGGGTTTCCGGAACGGCGAATTCCGGACGGGCCAGCGCCCGGCGCGGCAGCAGCAAGCCCGGTGCCAGAATGCCGGTCGCTGCGATCAGCGGCGACTGGAGCAGAAAACGAACCAGCTGGCGCCGGGCCTGCTGGCGCTCGTTAAGGGCGCGAGGGGACCATGCTTCCCGGCGGGTCACGGCCGCGGCTTGCCGGAGGGATCCCCGCCGTGGCGTTCCTGGTACTGCGCATCGGTCTGGGTACTGAAGGCCTTGAAATCCGGCTGCACAATCTTCTGCCGGAGCGCCTTGATATAGGTGTCGGGCCCGAGGGGACACTGGGCGTACAGGAGGTGTTTCCAGCCGTCGGGCTTCTTCCGGAAGATGGTGAGGCAGCGATCAAAACCGGCGGTGGGTGGCGTGGGCGGGCCGATCGCCAGATCGATTTCGTAGAAGTGATCAAACAAGGCAAGCGTGAGATCCGGCGCCAGGGCCTTCACGTGGAGGTTGGAGAACTGCCAGCGGAACGCCCGCAGCACCCGCCGGCTGGGGCCCCAGTACTTCTCAATCTCCGGCCAGGTTCTGAAAGGCGTCTCGATCTCTTCCGGGACGTACCAGGGCTCCGGATCATCGGCATCCCAGACCTCCTTCAGGCGAAAGAAGTGCTGGCTGTTCCAGATCTCCGCCGTCGTCTTCAGGACGGCATCGATTTCGGTCCAGAGCCGGGTCGGTCCGGTGGCCGTTTCCGCAGCGCCGGGCAGCGCTGCAGCCAGACCGCCCAGGGCGGCCATCATCTGCAATGCCGTGCGGCGATCGAAGCCGCTCGTGGGTAAATCGGGTGCGTCTGGCTGAGCATTCATCCGGCGGACACTCCTGCTTCAGGTCACGAGCCAACCATACCGTGCTGGACATAAACAGTGCTGGCCGCACCTTAAGTTTCCGGGAAACGGGTTATCCTCTGACCGTTTGGCGGACGGCCCGGTGGCCGGCTGCCGGGAGGAAGTGAGCCGGCATGGCGGTCCGACGATCAGATCTCGAACGGGGCGACGACGAACTCAGGGAGTGGGTCGAGTCCATCGACTCCGTCCTGCGGACTGAAGGTCCCGAGCGGGCGAAGGCCCTGTTCCGCGCTGTGCGGGACTACCTCACGGATGCCCACGTGATCGTCGAGGACGCGACGCTCAACACCCCCTACCGCAACACCATCCCCCTGGAACAGCAACCAGCCTACCCGGGTGCTATCGACGTCGAGCGGCGGATCGAGAACATCAACCGCTGGAACGCCATGGCGATGGTGCTGCGGGGTTACGACAGCGGCACCGGTGTTGGCGGGCACATCGGCACCTACGCGTCCGGGGCCACCATGCTTGAGGTGGGCCTGAACCACTTTTTCCGGAGCAAGGGGCCGGACTACGGTGGGGATCTGGTCAGCATCCAGGCGCACTGCTCACCGGGGATCTACGCCCGGGCCTTTCTCGAAGGGAGGCTCTCCGTCACGCAGCTGGAGAACTTCCGCCGGGAACTCCAGCCGGGGGGTGGCCTGTCCTCCTACCCGCATCCCCGCAACATGCCCGACTTCTGGGTTTCGCCCTGCGCCTCCATGGGCCTGTCGACCCCCAGTTGCATCTATCAGGCCCGTTTCGCGAAGTACCTGGAAAGCCGCGGCCTGAAGCCGAAAAACGGCGGCAAGATCTGGAACTTCATCGGCGACGGTGAATCCGACGAGCCGGAAGTCCTGGGCACGATCAATATCGCCTCCCGGGAGCAACTGGACAACCTGATTCTCGTCGCCAACTGCAACCTGCAGCGGCTGGATGGCCCGGTGCGGGGCAACGGCAAGATCATCCAGGAACTCGAACGCAGCTTCCGGGGCGCCGGGTGGAACGTGATCAAGGTCATCTGGAGCGGCGAATGGGACTCGCTGTTCGCGATTGACCACGAAGGAGTCCTGCAGGCGCGCATGGAGCAGGCCGTGGACGGCGACTACCAGATGTACTCGGTCTCCAGTGGCCCGGAAGTCCGGGCCCACTGGAACGGCACGGACAGTCGCCTGACCGACATCATGCGGCACCTGTCTGACGAGGAGATCCGCGGCATCAAGCGCGGCGGTCACGACCAGCGCAAGATCTATGCTGCTTTTGCCCGGGCCATGGAGAGCAATGGCCGGCCGACTGCGATCCTGATCAAGACCATCAAGGGCTACGGCATGCAGGGCTACGAGGGCTCCAATGTCGTGCACCAGAAGAAGAACCTCAACGTGGAGGAGCGGCAGGAAACGGGCCGGCGGCTGGGCATCCCGCTGTCGGACGAAGCGCTGGCCCGGGCGGATTTTTACAGGCCCGCACCGGAGAGCGAGGAACTCCGGTACCTGACAGAGCGTCGCAGGGCGCTCGGCGGCAGCTGGCCCCAGCGGACTGTCAACTGCCCGCCACTCGCCGCGCCGGAGCTCACGCTCTTCCAGGAACAGCTCGCCGGTTCGGGCGACAGACCGCTCTCCACGACGATGGCCTTCGTGCGCATGCTGTCCAAGCTCATGGATCATCCGGGCGTCGGGCGGTACATCGTGCCGATCGTGCCGGATGAAGCCCGCACCTTCGGTATGGAGGCACTGTTTCGCAAGGCCGGAATTTACTCGTCGGAGGGCCAGAAGTACCGGCCGGTGGACAGCTCGACGCTGATGCCCTACCGGGAGGCCACCGACGGCCAGATCCTGCAGGAAGGCATCTGCGAAGCGGGCGCGATGGCCTCGTTCATGGCGGCCGGCACCGCCTACGCGGTGCACGGTGTGCCCACGATCCCCTTCTATATCTTCTATTCGATATTCGGCTTCCAGCGCGTGGGCGACATGATCTGGAGCTGCGGCGACATGCTGTGCCGGGGATTTCTGCTCGGTGGCACCTCGGGCCGCACCACGCTGAATGGCGAAGGGCTGCAGCACCAGGACGGCCACTCCCAGGTGATCGCCAGCACCGTGCCCAACCTGCTGAGCTACGACCCCGCCTTCGCCTGCGAACTGGCGGTCATCGTGCGGGAAGGCCTCCGGCGGATGTACGAACTGCAGGAGAACCTTTTCTATTACATCACCATCCACAACGAGAACTACGCCATGCCTGCCCTGGGTGAGGCGCCGGCCGACGGCATCATTCGCGGCATGTACCGTTTCTCAGCCAGCCCGGCGGCCAGCCAGCCGCAGCGCAAGGCGCACCTGTTTGGCAGCGGTGCGATCATGACGGAAGTGCTGCGGGCACAGACGCTGCTGAAGGATCTGGGCGTGTCTGCCGACGTGTGGAGTGTGACGAGCTATAACGAACTCTCCCGCGAAGCCCTGCGGGTGGAGCGGGAGAATCTCCTGGCGGGAGGGTCAGCCAACGGCAGCAACCACAGCCAGCCCTGGGTCCAGAAACTGCTGGCCAGGGAGACCGGCGTCTTCATTGCCGCCAGTGACTACATGAAGGCCCTGCCCCTCAGCATCTCCCCCTGGGTACCCGGGCCGTACGTGGTGCTGGGGACGGACGGCTTTGGCCTGAGCGAGTCCCGGCCGGATCTGCGCAACTGGTTTGAGGTGAGCGGCGAGTACGTGGCCTGGGCGGCGCTGGCGGCGCTGGGGGAACAGGGGCTGGTCACCCCGGGAGAACTGGCCGCCGCCGCCCACTCGCTGGGCATCCGGGCGGATAAAGTGGATCCCGCCTACGGCGGACCCGCCAGCCGCTAAATCAGGCGACCGCGGGGACCGGGACTACGGTGGGTACTACGCCGGTGATCTCGAGAACGAATTTCTTCTGGATGAAGGCCTGGCCACCGGGTTGAGCGCTCGAGGCTGTTAGGGTGTTCTGGACCAGAACGGCGACGTCGTTCGCGAGCGCGGCAAAAGCCGACCGGGGGCTGATCGGAGTGCTGATCAAGCTCCAGGGCTGAGGCGGGTTTACCGTGTTACCGGACGCCTCAGGTATTCTTCCCTCCCCATGACCCTTGCCCCTCTGACCCTGCCCCGCCGCTCCGTCCTGTACGTCCCCGGCAGCAATGCCCGGGCTCTGGCGAAGTCGGCTTCCCTGCCCGCCGACGGCCTGATTCTCGACCTGGAGGACGCCGTCCTGCCGGCGGCAAAACTGGGCGCACGGGCCGCCGTCCTGGCCGCCGTGGCCGAACAAGCCTTCGGGCACCGGGAGGTGGTGGTGCGGATCAACGCGCTGGATACCGAATGGGGTATGGGCGACCTGCAGGCGGCGGCACTCAGCGGTGTCGACGGCATATTACTGCCCAAGGTGGAGGGCGCGGCCACCCTCCTCAAGGCCGCCTACGTTTTGGAACAGATGGGCGCACCGGACAGCCTGCGACTGTGGAGCATGGCGGAAACTCCCCGGGGCATCCTGAACCTGGATGCCATCGCCCGCTGCACGCCCCGCCTCAGCGTCATCGTGCTGGGCACCGCGGATCTGGGCAAGGCCCTGCGGGTTCCTGAAGTCGCGGGCCGCGCAGCCCTCGTCCCTGCCCTCGCCCACTGCGTGCTCGCGGCTCGCGCCGCAGGTCTTGATATACTGGACGGCGTTTATGCACGCCTGACGGACTTGAGCGGCTTCGAGGCAGAGTGCCTGCAGGGCAGGCAGCTGGGGTTCGACGGCAAGACCCTGCTTCACCCCGACCAGCTTCCGCTCTGTAATGACGCCTTTGGAGTCTCGGCCACCGAGGCGGCCGGTGCAGCGGAGCTCATTGCAGCCTGGGAAGCCGCCGCTGCCTCCGGCGCGGGTGTGGCGGTTCACGAGGGGCGGCTGGTCGAGCGGCTGCACGTCGAGGCGGCGCAGCGCCAGCTGGCGCTCTATCAGACTATCCACGACCGGACGATGCCGACGCAGGCACCCGGAACGCGACCGGCTTAGGTATCGGCATGGCAGATTTCACGCAGAAAAACCGGGGCGACTGGGAAGCACTCGCCGCCCGGGAAGTCAAAGCTCTGAGCACCGCTGGCCTGACCTGGCAGACGCCGGAAGGCATTCCCGTCAAGCCGCTCTACACGGCCGAAGATCTGGCTGGCCTTGCCCACCTGGACTCGCTACCGGGTTTCGCGCCCTTCCTGCGGGGCCCCCGGGCGACGATGTTTGCCGGGCGCCCCTGGACGGTCCGGCAGTACGCCGGCTTTTCCACCGCTGAAGAATCCAACACCTTCTACCGCCAGAACCTCGCCGCCGGCCAGACCGGCCTGTCGGTCGCTTTCGACCTGCCCACCCACCGGGGCTACGACTCCGATCACCCCCGGGTCGTCGGCGACGTGGGCAAGGCGGGCGTGGCGATCGATTCCGTGGAAGACATGAAGATTCTCTTTGCCGGCATCCCGCTGGACAAGATGTCGGTCTCCATGACGATGAATGGCGCGGTCCTGCCCGTCATGGCCATGTACATCGTCGCTGCCGAAGAACAGGGCGTGCCGGCAGCCCGCCTGAACGGCACTCTCCAGAACGACATTCTCAAGGAGTTCATGGTCCGGAACACCTACATCTACCCGCCGGAATCCTCCATGCGGATCGTTGCCGACATCATCGGCTACACCGCCCGGCAGATGCCCCGGTTCAACTCGATATCCATCTCCGGTTACCACATGCAGGAGGCCGGAGCGACCGCGGTCCAGGAACTGGGCTACACCCTGGCCGACGGCATCGAGTACGTCCGGGCAGCCCTGGCGAGCGGCCTGAAGGTCGATGAGTTCGCACCGCGCCTGTCCTTCTTTTTCGGCATCGGCATGAACCTCTTCATGGAGGTCGCCAAGCTGCGGGCGGCACGCCTTCTCTGGGCCGAGCTGATGCGGGACCTCTTTGCGCCGGCCGATCCCCAGTCCCTGATGCTCCGGACTCACTGCCAGACTTCCGGGGTCAGCCTGACCAGTCGCGACCCCTATAACAACATCATCCGCACCACGATCGAAGCGCTGGCTGCCGTGCTCGGCGGCACCCAGTCGCTGCACACCAACTCCTTTGACGAGGCGCTGGCATTGCCAACGCCGTTCTCTGCCCATATCGCGCGCAATACCCAGCTCGTGCTGCAGGAAGAGACGGGCATCACCCGCGTCGTGGACCCCCTGGCAGGCTCCTACTACGTGGAAAGCCTGACGGCGTCCCTGGCAACCGAAGCCCGCAAACTGATCGACGAGGTCGAGGCCTTGGGCGGCATGACCAAGGCCGTCGAGTCGGGCATGCCCAAGCTGCGCATCGAGCAGTCCGCGGCCCTGCGCCAGGCCCGTATCGATCGAGGCGAGGAGGTCATCGTCGGCGTCAACAAGTACCAGCGGGATGACGAACCGGATATCGATGTGCGGGATATCGACAACGGCGCCGTGCGGGACTCCCAGATCCGGCGCCTCCAGGCCACAAAGGCGGCACGGGATGGGAGCGCCTGCGCCGCAGCCCTCACCGCCCTGACGTCTGCAGCGCGAGACAAGACCGGGAACCTGCTGGACCTGGCCGTCACCGCCGCCCGGGCCCGCGCCACGGTTGGCGAGGTCTCGGACGCACTGGAGAAGGTCTATGGCAGGCATCGTGCGGTGATTCATTCCATCAGCGGCGTCTACGGCTCCGCCTATGCGGGTGACGAGCAGTTCGCCGCCATCCAGGCCTCCGTGGCAGCCTTTGCGCGGGACGAGGGCCGCCGGCCGCGGATGCTGGTCGTCAAGCTGGGTCAGGACGGGCATGACCGCGGCGCGAAGGTCATCGCCACGGCCTTTGCCGATATTGGCTTCGACGTGGACATCGGCCCCCTGTTCCAGACGCCGGAGGAAGCCGCCCGCCACGCCGTGGAGAACGACGTCCACGTGGTTGGCATCTCTTCCCAGGCGGCGGGTCACAAGACGCTGGTCCCACAACTTATTGAAGGCCTCCGGGCGCAGGGTGCCGGCGATGTGCTCGTGGTCTGCGGTGGGGTCATCCCCCCCCAGGACCACGGGATGCTGAAGGCGGCCGGGGTCGCCGCCATCTACGGGCCGGGCACCAACATTCCACTGGCTGCGGGTGAAGTCCTGCGGCTGATTCGCAACCGCCGCAAGGCGGCCTGATCTCCAGGTTTTTCCGGACAAGGGTAGTTACGCATGCAGGACGTACTCCAGCAGCTGCAAGAGAAGCGCGCCGCCGCACTTCTGGGCGGTGGCCAGCAACGCATCGATGCCCAGCACGGCAAGGGCAAGCTGACCGCCCGTGAGCGTCTTGCTATCCTCCTCGACGACGGCAGTTTCGAGGAGTGGGACATGTTCGTCGAACACCGCTGCACCGACTTCGGCATGGAGGACCAGAAGGTCACGGGTGATGGCGTGATCACCGGCTACGGCACCATCAACGGCCGGCTGGTTTTCGTCTTCAGCCAGGACTTCACGGTGTTTGGCGGCTCGCTGTCCGAGGCCCATGCGGAGAAAATCTGCAAGGTCATGGACCAGGCCATGAAAGTCGGGGCGCCACTCATCGGCATCAACGATTCGGGCGGCGCCCGGATCCAGGAAGGCGTGGCCTCCCTGGGTGGCTACGCGGAAGTCTTCCAGCGCAATATGCTGGCCTCCGGGGTGATCCCGCAGATTTCGCTGATCATGGGTCCGTGTGCCGGCGGGGCGGTGTACTCCCCCGCCATCACGGACTTCGTCTTCATGGTGAAGGACAGCTCCTACATGTTTGTCACCGGGCCCGATGTGGTGAAGACCGTGACCCACGAGGAGGTCACCGCCGAACAGCTGGGAGGAGCCATTACCCACAGTTCCAGGTCCGGTGTCGCGGACCTCGCGCTGGAGAACGACGTGGAAGCCCTGCTGACCACGCGCCGCTTCTTCAATTTCCTGCCGTCCAACAACCGGGACAAGCCGCCTGTCTGGCCCTGCGAGGACCCGGCCACACGAGAAGAGGCCTCCCTGGATACGCTGGTCCCGGACGACCCCGCAAAACCCTACGACATCAAGGAACTCATTACGAAGATCGCCGACGAGGGCGACTTCTTCGAGGTCCAGCCCGACTACGCGAAGAACATGGTCATCGGTTTCATCCGGCTCGAAGGGGCGCCCGTGGGCGTGGTCGCCAATCAGCCGATGGTGCTGGCCGGCTGCCTGGACATCAGTTCGTCAACCAAGGGCGCCCGCTTCGTCCGGTTCTGCGATGCCTTCAGCATCCCTATCCTGACCCTGGTCGACGTGCCCGGGTTCATGCCCGGCACCACCCAGGAGTATGGCGGCATCATCAAGCACGGGGCGAAACTGCTCTATGCCTACGCCGAAGCCACGGTGCCTAAAGTCACCCTGATTACCCGCAAGGCCTATGGCGGCGCTTATGACGTCATGGCGTCGAAGCATCTCCGGGGTGACGTGAACATGGCCTGGCCGAGTGCCGAGATCGCCGTCATGGGACCGAAGGGGGCCGTGGAAATCATCTTCCGCAAGGCCCTCGGCGACCCCGCGGCGATCGCTGCCCGCACGGAAGAGTACCGCCGCAAGTTTGCGAACCCCTTTATTGCCGGCAGCCGTGGCTATATTGACGACGTGATCATGCCCCGGCAGACCCGGGCCCGCGTCTGCCGCTCCCTGGCCATGCTGCTCAACAAGCAGGTCACCAATCCGTGGCGCAAGCACGGCAACATTCCACTCTAGGATCCCTATCGCCGCATGTTCAAGAAGATCCTCATCGCCAACCGCGGCGAAATCGCCTGCCGGGTTATCCGCACGGCCCGACTGATGGGCATCCGTACGGTCGCCGTGTACTCCGACGCAGACCGCCATGCCCTCCATGTCCGGCTGGCCGACGAGGCTGTCCGCATTGGTCCGGCGCCCTCCGCCCAGAGCTACCTCGTCATCGACAACATCGTCGCGGCCTGCAAGGCCACGGGCGCAGATGCGGTGCATCCAGGCTACGGGTTCCTGTCCGAGAAGACGGCCTTCGCGGCAGCGCTTGAGAAGGCCGGTGTGGCCTTCATCGGCCCTAAGGCCCACGCCATCACCGCCATGGGGGACAAGATCGAATCCAAGAAGCTGGCGATGAAGGCCGGCGTCAGCACGATCCCCGGCTACACCGACGTCATTGATGGCCCGGAGCACGCGGTGAAGGTCGCCCGGGACATTGGCTACCCCGTGATGCTGAAGGCCAGCGCGGGCGGCGGCGGCAAAGGCATGCGGGTGGTACGCAACGACGACGAATGCCGCGACGGTTTTCAGCGGGCCACCAACGAGGCCGTGTCGGGCTTTGGCGATGGCCGGGTCTTCGCGGAGAAGTACATTGAGGAACCGCGCCACATCGAGATCCAGATTCTCGCTGATGCCCACGGCAACATCCTCTACCTGAACGAACGGGAGTGCTCGATCCAGCGGCGCCACCAGAAGGTTATCGAGGAGGCGCCCTCCGCCTTTCTGGATGCCAAGACCCGCAAGGCCATGGGCGAGCAGGCCGTGGCCCTCTCCCGCGCCGTGGACTACCAGTCGGCGGGCACCGTCGAGTTCATCGTCGACAAGAACCGCAATTTCTACTTCCTGGAAATGAACACCCGTCTGCAGGTGGAGCACCCCGTCACTGAGCTCATCACCGGTCTGGACCTGGTCGAGCTGATGATTCGCGTGGCGGCCGGCGAGAAGCTGCCCCTGAAGCAGAGCGACGTGAAGATCAACGGCTGGGCGCTGGAAGCCCGGGTTTACGCCGAGGATCCGTTCCGGAACTTCCTCCCGTCCATCGGACGACTGGTGCGCTGCCAGCCCCCGGCGGCGTCAGATTCGGTCCGGGTCGACACCGGCATCGAGGAAGGCAGCGAAGTCTCGATGTACTACGACCCGATGATCGCGAAACTGATTACCAGCGGGAGGACGCGGGACGAGGCCATCGACCGGATGGCGGATGCGCTGGACGCGTACCACATCCGGGGGGTGTCCCATAACATCAGCTTCCTCAATGCACTGGTCTGCCACCCGCGCTTCCGGGAGGGCCGCATCAGCACCAACTTCATTGCAGAAGAGTATCCGGACGGCTTTCACTCTGCGGACGTGGCTCAGGCAGAGCCGCACCTGCCCATCGTGATTGCCGCGATGATCCACCGCCGGTTCATGGACCGTGCCGCCAAACTCTCAGGCCAGCTGCCAAGCCACGAACGCAAAGTGGGCAGCGCCTTCGTCGTGGTCATCGCGGAACAGCAGCATGCCGTCAGTGTCGTGCCCGTGGCCGGCGGCCACGAGGTCCGGCTCGGAGGCCGCACCCACCGGGTCAGCACGGCCTGGCAATTTGGCGATGCCCTGATCCGGGCCGACGTTGATGGCCGGAGCGTCTGCTTCCAGCTGGATCGGGTCGGGGTCCGGTACCGCCTCAGCTACCGCGGCGCGCAGCTCGATGCCCTCGTGTGCGAACCCCGGGCCGCCGAGTTAAGCCGGCTGATGCTGCCCAAGGTGCCGCCGGACCTGTCCAAGTTCCTGCTGTCGCCGATGCCAGGGCTGCTGGTCCGTCTGGCAGTGACCGTCGGCCAGGAACTGAAGGCCGGGGAAGAGATCGCGGTGGTCGAAGCGATGAAAATGGAGAACAGCCTCCGGGCCACGGACGACGTCACGGTCAAGAAGATCCTTGCCGAGCAGGGGCAGAGCCTCGTCGTGGATCAACCCATCATCGAGTTCGGCTGAGGCCGTGGCGGCGGAGGCGGCCAGGCAGACCCCCGAACAGCTCGCCAGCGAGGTGCGCTCCGGCGAGCGCCGCGCGCTGGGCCGGGCCATCACGCTGATCGAGTCCAGTCATCCCGACGACCGGGACCCCGCCAACCGGCTCCTTGACCTGCTCGCACCCCACGCCGGAAGCTCCGTCCGTCTGGGAATCTCCGGTGTCCCGGGGGTCGGCAAGTCCACCTTCATCGAGAGCCTGGGGAACCGGCTCATCGACGCGGGGCACCGGGTGGCGGTCCTGGCGGTGGATCCCTCCTCCGCGCTGTCGGGTGGCTCCATTCTGGGCGACAAGACCCGCATGGAAACCCTGTCCCGACGGCTGGAGGCTTTCATCCGGCCATCGCCCGCCGGTGGCACCCTGGGTGGGGTCACGCGCCACACGCGGGAAACGCTGGTGCTGGCCGAGGCCGCCGGCTTCGACGTCGTGATCGTCGAGACCGTGGGCGTTGGCCAGTCTGAAACGGCAGTCGCTGACCTGACCGACCTGTTCCTGCTGCTGCTGTTGCCCGGTGGCGGCGACGAACTGCAGGGCATCAAGCGGGGCATCGTGGAGCTGGCGGACCTCATCGTCGTGAACAAGGCCGACGGCGACCTGAGCGCCGCCGCCGAGCGCGCCGCCGCCGATTACCGGAACGCCCTGCATTTCCTGCGCCCGCGGTCGGCCCACTGGACAGTGCCCGTCGCCACCTGTTCCGCACTCCAGGGCACCGGCATCGACCGGATCTGGGCGCTGGTCGAGGACTATCAACGCGTCATGACCTCCAGCGGCGACCTGCAGGCCAAGCGCGCAGCCCAGGCCCGGCGGTGGCTGTGGAGTGAAACCGCAGAGCAAGTCATGGCGCGACTGCGGGAAGACCCGGCCGTGCGGGAACGCGTCCAGGCGCTGGAACAGGCGGTAAGCGCCGGGAGAGTTTCACCGCGCGTGGCGGCCCAGCAACTGGTGACCAGATTCTGGAAGGAAGGTCAGGAAAAGTGATCGGACGACTTAACCACGTGGCCATTGTGGTCCCGGACCTCAAGGCTGCTGCGGCGATTTATCGGGACACGCTCGGCGCACGAGTGTCTGCCCCGATGGATCTTCCTGACCACGGCGTCACGACCGTCTTCGTGGAACTGCCGAATACGAAGATCGAGCTGCTCTGCCCGCTGGGGGCGAACTCTCCCATCGCCAAATTTCTCCAGGCCAATCCGAGTGGCGGGATGCACCATGTCTGTTATGAGGTCGCTGACCTCAGCGCGGCACGGGACCGGCTGGTGAGAGCGGGGGCCCGCGTCCTGGGCGATGGGGAACCGAGAACCGGCGCTCATGGGAAGCCGGTGCTATTCCTCCATCCGAAGGATTTTTGCGGGACGCTGGTGGAACTGGAACAGGTCTGAGACAGCGGCCCTACTCCCCTACCGCCGCCTCCACCTCCGCCACCAGTTTCGCCATCCGCGCTTCCAGTTCCTGACGCAGGCGCCCCAGGTCGTCCGTGCCGGACCCCGGGGGAATCCGGAAAGGCTCGGCCACCGCGATAGCCACTTTCGCGAACGGCAGGGGCACGATGAAGCGGTCCCAGCTGTTCCAGCGCATGCAGGGCCTGGCCGCGTAGGCGATCAGGATGATGGGGACCTTGGTCATGCGCGCCAGCAGGATCGTGCCGGTCTTGAACTCGTGGATGGGGCCGGTCGGCCCGTCGGGCGTGATGACCAGCGAGGTTTGCTGGCCCACCAGCACGTCGTACATGTCCTTCAGCGCCTGGCCAGCCGACCGCTTCGACGAGCCCCGGAGAACGCCAGCGCCCCAGCGCCGGATGATGGCCGCCGGCACTTCACCACTCACCGACGGGCTGGTCAGAAAGGAGATCTTCAGGCCGTTCCGGACCTGCATCAGGAGGAACCTGCCGCAGAAGATCTGCATCTGGTGCCAGTAGGACACTATCGCGGCGGCCTCACTGGCCTGGAGGCGCTCCAGATGCTCAGCGCCGCGGACCGGCAGCAGCCGGCAGGTCGCCGCCAGAAGAGCCAGGATCCCCCGGGCCAGAAAAGTGATCATGGCGTACCAGACACGCCGACCAGCAGACATCCGCCGCCGCGAGGACCCGGGAAGACCGGTCGGGCGAAAGCGCTTGGCGCGCTGGCTGGCTGCATAGGGTTGCTCGCTCACGGTTGCTAGAATACCCGCCCATGAAGTCCCGTGAGAATGATTCCCCGGGTTCCGTCCGGGATGGCGCCGGGGAGCCTGGCCTGCCGGACGGTCCCGCTGAATTCCACACCATTGGGCCGGATCAGCAGACGTTCGCGGCCCTGGGCCGCTGGGTGCCTGAGTACGGCGACCTGTTCTGCGTGCAGTCCAGGGATCGCCGTGATCCCAGTCTGGTCGTCAGCAGCCCCGACTACCTCAAGCACATCCTGTTGAGCAATCACGAGAACTACGCCAAGGGCGTTGGCTTCGAGCGGGTCAAGATGCTGCTGGGGAACGGCATCATCGTGAGTGATGGCGAGGACTGGCGCCGCCAGCGGACGATGATGCAACCGGGCTTCAGCCGGGCAAACATTGCCCGCTTGTCGCAGCCCATGCGCGGCCAGAACCAGGCACTCCGGGACCAGTGGCGCCTGCTGGCGGATACCGGCCAGACCATCGACATCACAACCGCCATGAGCCGGCTGGGGCTGGAAATCATCCTCCGCTCCATATTCAGCAGTGACCTTGACCGGATGGTTGACCAGGAGGGCGGCAATCCGTTTGCCTTTCTGGCAGAGGACACCACACGGGATATCCAGACTGCAGTGCGCTTTCGCAACCTGGCGCGACTCACCCTCTGGCTCGTGGCAGACCGGCGCGGGACCGGCGAGCGGCCGTTCGATTTCCTGTCCCTGCTCATGGATGCCAGGGACCGCAAGTCCGGTGCTGGCATGACCGACAAAGAACTGCTGGACGAGGTCAATACGCTGATCATTGCCGGGCACGAGACCTCCGCAGGCACCCTCAACTGGGTCTGGTACCTGCTGAGTCAGCACCCGGATGTCGAGGAGCGCCTCCTGACAGAACTCGCCCGGGTAACGCCGGGAGACGACTTCAGCTTTGATCAGCTGATGGATCTCAACTACACAGCCTGCGTTCTCAAGGAGACACTGCGCCTGTATCCCCCGGTCTGGCTGTTCTCTCGCCGTGCCAGGCAAGAGGATCACCTGGGGGAGTTTCGGGTGCCGGCCGGCGCCCATATCTTCATCGCGCCCTACTTCCTCCATCGGCGCCCGGCACTGTGGCCGGATCCGGAACGCTTTGACCCCGACCGCTTCGATGAGTCCCGGTCACCTCCGGTCGACCGGTTCGCCTTCATACCGTTTTCGGCCGGGGCACGCCGTTGCATTGGTGACTACTTCTCCTTCGTCGAGATGCAGATGCATCTGGCCCTGCTCGCGCCGCGCTTCGAACTCAGCCTGGAGGTACAATCTTCCCTGGGGCCCAGCGAGCCCATTACCCTTGATCCGGCAGTGAACCTGCGCACGCTCCACAGCATCCACCTCAAGGTCCGGCATCGAAATGCCCCCTGAAGCAATGGCCTCAGACCTGCCCACCACGCTAGTCGACGTTCTCGCCACTCGCGGTGACTCGAACCGGCGCATCCACTATCTGGATGGACAGAATGACCGGCGCAGCGTCACGTTTAGCGGCCTGCGCTCTGCCGCGGTCGGCGTGCTGTTCCACCTCCAGGCATTTGGCGCCCAACCCGGCGACAGGGTGATCCTGCACACCTCCAGCAATGAGCAGTTCCTGGACGGCTTCTGGGCCTGTCTCCTTGGGGGGCTGGTGCCGGTGCCGGTGGCCGTCGGTATCAGCGACGATCATCGGCTGAAGCTTCTGCAGGTTTTCGCCACGCTGGGCAATCCACTCGTCTACACGGAGGAAGGTCAGAGGAGCCGGCTCCAGGACTATGGCAGGGCAAGCGGCACTGCAGGCCAGGTTGATGCAGTGAACAGGCGGTCGCTGTTCGTCGAGCAGGTTACAGACATTTCCCGCCCGGGGCGGGAACACCCGGTGATGCCCGATGACGTTGCGTTCATTCAGTTTTCCTCGGGCTCCACGAGCACGCCAAAGGGCGTGTTACTGACTCACCGGAACCTGCTGACCAATATCCGCGCAATGATTGAGGGCGCACGCTTCACTGATCAGGACATTTCCTTAAGCTGGATGCCGCTGACTCACGACATGGGCCTTATCGGGCTGCACCTCTGCATGCTCACCGCGAACATCGAGCACACCATCATGGACACCCGGGTGTTCAGCCGGCGCCCACTGCTCTGGCTCGAGGAGGCCAGCCGGCTGCGGGCCACGGTCCTGTGCTCCCCGAATTTCGGTTACAAGCACTTTCTCAAAGTCTATGACTCCAAGGGTGTCAACGGCCTCGATCTGTCCGCTGTACGCCTGCTGATCAACGGTGCCGAGCCCATTTCGATTCCACTTTGCGAACGGTTCATGCAGGAGATGCAGCGCTTCGGGCTGGCGCGCACCGCAATGTATCCGGTCTACGGGCTGGCCGAAGCGAGCCTCGCAGTGACACTGCCAGGGCCCGGGCATGCGTATCGTTCGGTGCTGGTGGAACGCGCGTCACTTGCAGTGGGCAGCACCGTCGCCCTTGCTGAGCCCGGTACTGCCAGCGGACTTGAACTCATGACTGTGGGCAAGCCGGTCCGCGACTGCGAGCTCCGGGTAGCCGGCGACGACGACCTGCCGCTCGCGGCAGGCACTGTCGGGCACCTGCAGATCCGGGGGGGCAACGTGACGAGCGGCTATGTGGGACTGCCCGCGGACCAGCAGCCGCTAACCGCTGATGGCTGGCTGCGCACGGGGGATCTCGGCTTCCTGACCGTGCCGGAAGGTGATCTGGTGGTCACCGGCCGGCAGAAGGAGATCATCTTTGTCAACGGCCTGAACTACTACCCCAATGACCTGGAGGCCATTGCCGAAAAGTACGCAGGCGTAGAGCTGGGCAAGATGGCCGCGGCAGGCTCCCGCAAGGCCGGCGGCGAGGACGAAGAGCTGCTGCTGTTCCTCCTCAATCGCGGCTCAGCTGCGGATTTCCTGCCCGTGGCCAATCAACTGCGGCGGCAAATTACCGAACACACCGGACTGAACGTGGCCCACGTGATTCCAGTCAGAAATCTGCCCAAGACCACCAGCGGCAAGCTGCAGCGGGGCAAGCTTGCCCAGGCGTATGCCGACGGCGAGTACGATGCGGTGGTGGCGGAGCTGGATGCGCTGGCGGTAGCGAGCGCCCGCAAGGCGGCAGCGGGCGGCTCAGACCTGCAGACAAAGATCCGGCACCTCTGCGCCTCGGTCATCACCGACCGGGAGATTGGCCTGGATGATGACTTTTTCGAGCTTGGCGTAAGCTCATTATCGCTGGCCCAGATCCATGAGCGCATCGACGAGGAGTATCCGGGTCAGCTCGATGTGGAGGATCTGTTTACGAAATCCACAATCCGGGCTGTCGCGGCGCACCTTGAGGAGAAGGGCCTATGACCCTGAACATTCCCGGCCACCAGGCACTCCGCAAGATCCTCGTCCTGAATCCCAAGGGTGGCTCGGGCCAGACGACGCTCGCCATGAATCTGGCCGGGTACTTCGCCTCGCTGGGACGGCCCGTCGCCCACGCCATCCTGGTCCCGGTGCTCCCGTCAGCCATCGATATCCATGCGGCGTCCCGGTCGATTGCCGACCTTCTGCTGGTTGCGAACGCGATGCAGAAGGTACCTGCAGAAGGTACCGGACCTTAGTTTTTTCAGTTTTTTTAGTTGTTGCCGCCGTGGGTTGCGTAGACGGTGGTCTTGCCATCCTTGCCCAGACTGAGCACGTCATAGGCAGGGGCGCCAGGCGCGTCCATACCCGGCGAGCCGGCCGGCATGCCCGGCGCTGTCAGCCCGAGGATTCCGGGCTTCTCCTTCAGTAGCCGCCGCACGTCACTGGCGGGCACATGGCCTTCGATGACGTAACCGCCCACCGTAGCGGTGTGGCAGGACGCCAGATTCAGCGGCACGCCGTTCGCTTTCTTGATCGGATCCACCTTGTCGAGATCCGTCACCTCGACGCGAAACCCCGCCGCCTCCATGTGCCTGACCCACTTGCCGCAACAGCCGCAGCTGGGCGTCTTCCAGACCTTCAGGACGGGCAACTCCAGGGACTCGCCGGCGCGGACACCCCCTGCCACGAGCAGAAACGCCATTATCAGACCCGCTGCGCTGCGCCGCTTCAACATCCTCAGCCCTCCAGAAATCGAGTCAGGCCCACGGCCTACGGCGCCGTCCGGGTCCGCTCCCGAAAAAACTCTATGACCGCCGGTAAAATGGAAATGATGATGATGCCGATCACTACCGCCGAGAAGTTTTCCTTGACGAGCCGCACGTTGGCGAAGAAGTACCCGGCGGGAACCAGCAGCAGCACCCACAACATGCTGCCTGCCACGTTGTAGAACTGATAGCGGAGGTGCGCCATCTGGCCCACGCCCGCAGCAAAGGGCGCCACTGTCCGGACAATCGGCACGAAGCGGGCAATGACGATGGTCTTGCCGCCGTAACGGGCGAAATAGGCCTGGGTCTTGTCGAGGTACTTCTGATTGATCAGCCCCGGAAACCGGCGCTGCAACTCTGTGCCGGCCAGACGGCCAACCCAGTAGTTGACCGCATTACCGAGAATAGCTGCGGCAATGAGCAGGACGCAGAGCGCCAGGACATCGAGCCGCCCCGAGGCGGCAACTGCCCCGGCAGCGAACAACAGTGAATCGCCGGGCAGCAGGGGCATGACCACGAGTCCCGTCTCGCAGAAGATGATGAGAAAGAGGATCGCGTAGATCCAGATGCCGTAGTTGGCTACGAGCTCATCCAGATGGACATCCAGGTTCAGGATGAAATCGACGAGGTACAGCAACAGGTCAACCAAGACGTCCAGTTTAACCGCCGAACGCGGCTGCTGCCGCGTGGAGGGTCTCGCAATTTATCGCTGCGACGTGGCGCGCCTCGACACCGCTGGCCTTGAGGGTTTTCCGGATGATGCCCTCCAGATTGGGCCGCTTGGCCGCGGGTCCGTCCTCCGCCCCCAGGCCCCCGCCGAACTCAATGAAGGTCGTCACCTGCTGCGCGATAGCCGTATTCAGGCAGCCGACCCAGTTCACGGGATTGAACAACTGGAAGAACAGTCGCGTCCGGATCGAATCAGGTTCGTGCAGTACGCCGGTGTAGTTGGAGAGTACCCCGACGGTGGGTGCGGAGAACGTCACCCGCTCCAGGTCGTCCCGGAACAGCAGGGCCGCCGTCACCATGAAATAGGTATGAAAGGCCCCTTCAGTCGCCAGGCGAATGGCGCGCTTCCGGGGCATGCGCTCGGCGAGATCCAGGGCCAGTGCGTCCAGATCGCTGTCACGCCCGCCAACCACAGTCTGGTCTGGGAGGTTACAACTCGCGACCTGGCAGAAGTGGCGATCCGCCAGAGGCCGCGCCGTGTCAATGTCCAGGGTGAGCGCCAGCATGCCGCCTTCGCCGTGCTCGCCCATCAACTCGCCCCGGCGCCGCACCAGTCGGAGCGCATCCTCGAAACCCAGTGCGCCAGCCGCCACCAGCGCGCTGTACTCGCCAAGGCTGTGGCCTGCGGCCAGCGCCGGCTGAAGCCCGCCACCGGTCAGTTCCTCAAACACCCGCAGGCAGGCGATCTCGTGGGTCAGGAGTGCCGGTTGCGTATTGCGGGTGAGGCCAATCTCGCCAGCCGGATCAGCAAAGGACAACTCCCGGAGATCGAAGCCAAGCACTTCGTTGGCCCGGTCGTAAACCTGGCGGGCGGCAGCAAACTCCTGGTAGAGATCGCTCCCCATGCCCCGGTACTGGGAACCCTGGCCGGGAAACACAAACATGACGCGCTGGTCGCTCACCGACTCTCCCTGAGGCTGATGCTGTGCCTCGTACCTGGCTGGCCGCAGAGGATACGGGTGACTCCCTGCGGCGACAACCGGGGCGCCGCCATCGCCGGTGCCAGCAGGGTCAGTGCTGCCAGCGGCGGGCCTCATCGCCGAGAATCGCAATGCCCCGCCGGACGGTTTCCTCATCACGAGCGTAGGTAATTCGCAGGCACTGATCCCGGTGCGGCCAGTGCGCCTCTGGTGGCTCGCTGAGCCCCGGGAAGAAGTGGTGGCCCGAGAGCACCAGCACACCGCGAGCCTTGAGGCGGGCATACAGCTCAGCGCTGGTGATCGAGAGCCGCGGCAGCCACAGCCAGAGAAACAGAGCGCCCTCCGGGGTGTGCACGTGCCAGTCGCAGCCGTCCAGCGCCTCCCGCAGCCAGGCCAGGGCCTGCAGGGCCCGGCGTTGATAGAAGGGCCGGATCACCTCCCGGGACAGGCGCACGATCTCGCCGCTGGCCACCAGGTCCCGGACGAGGACAGGCCCGACGCTCCCCACGGCGAGGCTGGTTACTGCCGTCATGGCCCCGAGTGCCGTAATGATCTCGGGACGGGCGATGACCATCCCGGTGCGCAGGCCGGGCAGTCCGAGCTTCGACAGGCTCATGCAGACAATGACATTCTCGTCCCAGATCGGCGTGGCGGCGGTGAACACGATCTGGGGAAACGGCAACCCGTAAGCACTGTCGAGAATCAACGGCACTTCGAGGCGGCGGGCCAGCGCCCGGAGGCGGTGGACTTCATCGTCGGTCAGCACGTTGCCCGTCGGGTTGGTGGGCCTCGAGGCACAGATCGCCGCCACAGTGCCGGGCAGGTCACTGGTGCCATCGAGGGCAGCAAAATCGACGTGGTACTTGAACAGACGCTCCGGCAGATGCTCGATGACGGGCCGTTGCGCGACGAACAGATCCTGCGTGACGCCCAGGTCACCATAGCCAATGTACTCGGGCGTCAGGGGCAAGAGGATGCGCTGCTCACCGCCAGCAGCCGACGGTCCGGCCAGCAGATTGAACAGCAGGAAGAAGCCCTGCTGGCTGCCGGCTGTCAGGGCAATGTTCTCGGGGCCGACGTCCCAGCCGCACTCCCGTCGCAGGAGCCCTGCCAGCGCGGACCGGAAGGTCTGTTCACCCAGCGGGTCCGGGTAGTCCGCCACCAGGCGCCGGAAGTCCCGGTCGTCATCGAGCACCGCGTGGAACCGTTCCCGGAACACGGCGAGCATCTCGGGTATGTGGGCCGGATTGCCCCCACCCAGCATCAGCGGCGGGACGGCCGCGGCCATGGCGGCGCCGAGATCGGTCATCAGCTCGACCGCCCCTGCGGGGCGGGTGAAGCGCTGGCCAAAGCAGGAGAATTTCATGGGCTTCAGCTCGTTGAGCGGCACGCTACAACACTGTTCGATATGATACAGTGCTGTTTCATCGATCAGATGCCACCCCATGCCCGCTCCCGCCACTACGGTCCGTCTGCCAGCCACCGATTCGGCCAGCCAGAAGATCCGCTCCCGGCAGGATGGTACCCGGTCCCGCATCCTGACCGAGAGCGCGGCCCTGTTCGTGGGCCAGGGCTACGAACACGTCAGCGTGGAACAGATCCTCGCGGCAGCCGATATCGCCCGCAGCAGCTTCTACCGCTTCTTTGCCAACCGTGAAGAGGTGCTGACTGCCATCATCAGGCCCGTGTTTGCCGCCGGCCTCACCCACCTTGAAGCCGTCACGGCCCGGGATGCCCGGGGGATTCTGGACGGGATTTTTGCCACCTATCTGGCCCTGTGGGCCGCTAGCCCCGCCGCGCTTCGCCTCGCCACGCGCACGGGTGGCGTCTACTTCGACCTGTTCCGGGACCTGCACACCCCCTTCCGGGAGCGGATCACCGCACTTCTGCGCCTGGCAGAGCCTGGTGGCCAGCTACTCAACAACAGCGCCGAGTACTCGGCGCGCCTGCTGGCCCGGGCAGCCGTGCCGGTGATGGAGGTCTACCACCGGGACGTCCGTTTCGCCGCCCTGTTCCAGTCGACAATGCGGGGCCTGTTGCTGAGGCCGGGACCACCGGTGTAGGCTCGCGGAATATGTCTGCTTAAGCCTGTTCGCTTCTTTGCTTTCAATAAACAGGGTCCGGCACAAGCGCCCACAGACCCCGGCACAAGCGCCCACAGACCAAGGTGTAACGGTATGGCGTCCTCCCGCATCCGCCTGTCCCTGGCCGTGACGGCAGCAGTGACCTTAAGCCCCCTGCCCCTGCTTTTGCCCGCTACCGGCTGGGCGCAGATCGAAGAAATCATAGTGAGCGCCCGGAAGCGGGCGGAAAGCCTGCAGGAGGTGCCCATTGCAGTGGACGTGCTCACGTCGGAGCAGCTGGAGCGCAAGTCCATCAACAGCCTTGCTGACATCACCAAGAGCCTCTCCTCCGTGGAGTTCGACGAGGGCGCCTCGAGGAGCGACACGCGCATCACCATCCGTGGTCTCTCGCCCACCCGGGGCCGGCAGAACGTGGCAGTGCTGGTCGATGGCATCGACGTCTCCACGGAAGCCATCAGCAACTCGGGCGGCGGCTCGCTGCTGAACACCCGGATTGTCGACATCGAGCGGATCGAAGTCGTGAAAGGCCCCCAGCTGGCGCTTTACGGCCGGAGCGCCTTCGCCGGCGCCATCCAGTACGTCACCAAGGACCCGTCGGAAGTTTTCGAGGCCACGCTGAACGCAGACGCCAGTCTGGAAGACCAGTACGACGCCTCCCTGAGCATGAGTGGCCCCGTGCTGGGTGACAAGCTGGGCCTGCGCTTCAACGCCGCCTGGTGGGACGAGCAGGGCTATTACGAGAACTCGCTGACGGGCAACGATCTCGGCACCGATACGGGCTACGCCTTCGGCCTGACGGCCAAGTCCCAGGTCACCGACACCTTCACGCTCAAGTTCCGTGCCGAGTACGAGGATCAGCAGGTGGGGCCCGCCCCCACCGCGTTCCTGAAATTCAACGCCGAGACGGCATTGCCGGAGACGACGACCAATCCCTTTACTGATCCGGTCTCCGGGACCCAGTATCCGGCCCTCTTCCGGTGCTTCGAAAAGATTGCCAGCAAGACCTGGAACCAGGCGCTCGTGGACCGCAATAACCGGCTCTACGATCCGAACTACACGCCGACGGGGCCCAATCCGGCCCTGCCCAACGCGCTCTACAGCAGCCCCTACTGCGAAACCGCGGTGGCGAGCTTCCTCGGCGCACCCCGGAACCTCAAGAAAGGTGACATCGCGGTCGCCACGAACCCGTTTACCAATGACGACTACGAGGGCATCGACCGGCAGCTGCTCCGCTTCTCCCTGGTCTCGGAGTGGGACGTGGGCTCGGGCACTCTCAGTGCCCACACGGGCTACATCCACGAGCAGTCCAAGGAAGATGCGGACAACGGCAAATTCGGCTTTGCGCCGGCGCCGGATTCGATATCGCCACTGACGGGCGCCGCCTACACGGACGGCGGCGTCAATGCCTTCATCCTGAATACGGACAAGCTGACGACCCAGTTCAGCCAGGAAATCATGTTCCGTACCAACTACGATGGACCCCTCCAGGCCACCCTGGGCGCGCTCTACTGGCAGGAAGACGTGGGCAACGCCAGCAACTCGCTCACCGTCCAGGGCTCCGGTAGCCATTGCGCCTGGTCCAGCCTGAGCGGGATCACGTTTGATCAGCTTGGCTTTGTCGAGCCCGGCACCGGCTGCTACGGCTACACGGAACGGGCCGTAGGGCCACTCATCCGGGGCGGCTTCAATTTCGGCGACGGGACGCCCTACGACGGTATCGGGCAGTACAAGGAATCAACCCCGGCGGACCGCAATACCGAACACCGATCCTTCTTCGGCCAGCTGGAGTACGAGATCACCCCCAGCGTGAACGCGATCTTTGAGGGTCGCTACAGCGTTGAGACCGTCGAAGTCATCGGGCCGGTGTTCCTGAAGCCCACGGCCTCCGGCGGCCCCGGCAGCTGGAACCCCTGTGGCATCTTCTTCCGGCCCTGCACCGACAGCTGGATGTTCGGCGCGCCCAACTCGTTCTCCACGGCCGCGCACTCCTTCGGTGGCCCCCTCTACAGCCAGGCCGCCTTCGAGAACTGGTACGACTCCTACAACCCCAATGCCCTCATCGACGCGAACCGCCCGGAACTGGGCCTCCTGCGGGACATCATTCCGTCGCAATGCCGGAACGACCAGGGCGTCATCGACCGGCTGGCCAACGTGGACGCGGGCAATCCGGATCAGTTCGACCTCTTTAACCCGTCCTGCAACGGCAGCATTTCCAGGGACGACAACTGGTTCTCCCCCAAGCTCACCGTTGCCTGGCAGGTCAACGATGATCTGAATGCCTACGCGTCCTGGTCCATTGCCGAGAAGCCGGGTGGCTTTTCCACCCTGAGTATTGGCTCGAGCGGGTTGAACCGGGAATTGCTCGAGTTCAAGCCCGAGAAGCTGACGGTCTGGGAGGTCGGTGCAAAGAGCCAGTGGCTGGATCAAACCCTGGTAGTCAATACGGCGGCGTTCTTTCAGGACTTCACGGACAAGCAGACTCTGGTCTCCGTCCTGAACGCTGCCGGCGACCGGCTGGTCAACAAGCTGGAGAACCTGGACGGCGCGCAGGTTCTTGGCCTCGAGATGGATGTGTCGTGGGCGCCCATGACCCCGTTCCTCGGGGGCAACTGGAAGCTGACCGGCGGCTATACCTACCTGGATGCAGAGTATGTCGACGCGCCGGGCGAGAACACCTCCTTCACGTTCATCGCTGGCGCGGGCAACTGCGCGCCCAAGATCGTGACCGCTCAGAGCGGCAATGCCTCCGTGGTCTGCGTGGTCAGCCTGGATGGCAAGCGCCTGGAAGATGCGCCGGCGGGCAAGTTTGTGGGCACCATCGGCTACGAGCTGCCGCTGGCGGACGACCTGACCTTCTTCGCTGAGACCGACCTGCTCTGGGTGGCCAAGCGCTATATCGAGGCCACCAATGAGAACTGGGTGGAACCCGACACCAACGTCGATTTTATCGCCGGCCTGCGCACAGAACGCTGGGAGGTGATGGGTTACGTCTCCAACGTCTTCGACGACGACACCATTGCTTCGGCGGCGGGTGGCCCGAGCCTGTCCTGCTGCTTCACACTGGGCAGTGGCATCGACCTGGTCAACCAGCAGACGCCAGTAGCCAGTCCGTCGACCGGGGAACCGGGCAAGACGGTAACCCTGGAACTGCCCCAGTTCCGCTTCGCTTTCGCACCGGATCCCCGGGTTATCGGCATCCGGACCAAGTACAAGTTTGGCGGCGAGCAGGGGCGGCGGTAGGAGCGCCGACCGGCGCGATCAGCAACAGCTCGCGCCGGTCGGCGCTCCTACAGCGCGTTGTAGCCCAGGACTACTTTCAGCTCCACGAAATCGGCCAGGCCAAACTCGCCCCACTCCCGTCCGTTACCGGACTGCTTGAAGCCGCCAAAGGGCGCGTTCAGGACCATGTCGGCGCCATTGATATGCACCATACCCGCGCGGATCTGGCTGGCAGCCCGGCGGGCGACGGTGCGATCCGTGGCCCAGACGTAGGCCGCCAGGCCGTAGGGCGTGTCGTTGGCGATGCGAATGGCATCGGCTTCCGTCTCGTAGGGCAGGATCGCGAGCACCGGGCCGAAGATTTCCTCCCGGGCGATCGTCATGTCGTTGCGCACGCCGCCGAAAATTGTCGGCCGCACGAAGTAGCCGCGGGTTAGTCCCGCAGGCCGCCCCTCGCCACCCGTCACCAGCGTCGCACCCTCGTCGATGCCAGCACGAATCAGCCGCTGGATCCTGTCGAACTGCAGCTGGCTGACGACGGGTCCCAGCTTCGTGGCCGGCTCCCGCGGATCACCCGTGACGATGCCGTCTGCCACCTCTTTCGCGAGGGCCATGGCCCGGGCCTGGAGTCGCGCTGGTACGAGCATCCGGGTGGGCGCATTGCAGGCCTGGCCGGTGTTGCTGAAGCAGTCCGCCACACCCCAGCGCACGGCGGCTTCCAGAATCTGTTCATCCAGGACGACCAGTGGCGACTTGCCACCCAGCTCCTGGTGCACCCTCTTCACCGTATCGGCACCGGCCTTGGCCACGGCGATGCCCGCCCGGGTGGAGCCGGTGAAGGACACCATGTCCACTTCCGGGTGAGTGGCCAGCGCCTGCCCGACCCCGGGGCCGTCGCCGTGGACGAGATTGAAAACGCCCTTCGGCACGCCCGCCTCGTGCATGACCTCCGCGAAGACCGTGCCGGAGAGCGGCGCAATCTCGCTGGGCTTCAGCACCATGGTGCAACCCGCGGCCAGCGCAGGCGCCACCTTGGAGGTGATCTGGTTCAGGGGCCAGTTCCAGGGGGTGATGAAGCCGCAGACACCCACCGGTTCCCGCAGGAGACGCAGCCCGTCCCGGTCCTCACTGAAGCGGTAGGTTTCAAGCACCTGGCGGATCGTGGTCAGGTGGCCGATGCCCAGCGCGGACTGGGAGCGCCTGGCGAAGGCCAGGGGCGCGCCCATCTCGTCGGAAATCGCCTGGGCAATGTCCCCCTGGCGACGCCGGTAGGCAGCGATCACGCGGTCAATCAGGGCCATGCGCTCGGGGACCGTGGTCAGGGAGTAGCTGGCAAACGCCCGGCGGGCAGCAGTGACGGCGCGAGCCACGTCCCCCGCACCGCCCAGGGAGATCGTGCCAATCCGCTCCTCGGTGGCCGGATTGATGACCGGGTGGTCTCTCGGCGTCTCGGGATCAACCCAGGCCCCGTCGATATAGAATTGCCGGTAGTCATACATGATCGCCCTCTCCCTATGCCTCGCAAACTGATTATCGCCGGACTGGTGATCGGCGTCCTCGCCCTTTTCTTGGGCTCAGGCCTGGGGAAGTACCTGAATTTCCAGACCCTGCTGGACGCGCTGGAGGCCATTCGCCTGCGGGCCCAGGCAGAGCCCCTGCTTTCGGGGGCGCTCTTTTTCGCTCTCTACGTCACTGTCGCCTGCCTGAACATGCCGGGAGCCTTCATCCTGACCCCGGCCGCTGGCGCCATCTTCGGCACCCTCATCGGCTCGGTCTGGGTGTCCTTCGGCAGCACCATCGGCGCCACCATCAGTTTCCTGACGGCCCGCTACCTGTTGCGCGGGTTTTTCGAAACGCGCTTCGCGGGCGTGACCGAACGGGTCAACCGGGGCATCCGGGAAGAAGGTCCCTATTACCTGTTCGGCCTGCGCCTGGTGCCCATCTTTCCGTTCTTTGCCATCAATCCCCTCATGGGCCTGACGCGCCTGCGGACCTGGACATTCTTCTGGGTCAGCCAGCTGGGCATGCTGCCGGGTACCGTGGTCTACGTGAATGCAGGCGCCCAGGTGGGCCGCATCGAATCCGTGAGTGGCGTGCTCTCGCCCACGCTGCTCGGCTCCTTCGCGCTGCTCGGCATTTTTCCCTTCGTGGCCAACCGCGTGATGACCTGGCTGCAGAGCCGGAAGGCCTATGCGCGTTTCACGCAGCCCGCACACTTCGACGCCAACCTGATCGTGATTGGGGCCGGCTCGGCAGGCCTCGTGACCGCCTACGTGGCCGCTGCGGCCCGCGCGAAAGTAGTCCTGATCGAAGCGGACCGCATGGGCGGCGACTGCCTGAACACCGGCTGTGTGCCCAGCAAGGCGCTGATCCGCTCCGGGCGCGTGGCTGCGCTGGCGCGCCGGGCGACCGAATTCGGTCTGGCGTCTGCGCCGGCGGTGGGCGCCACGGGCACCGACTTCCCGGGGGTGATGGCCCGGGTCCGGCGCGTCATTGAGCGCATCGAGCCCCACGACTCAGTGGAACGCTACACCGCGCTGGGTGTCGAGTGCGTCCGCGGCCGCGCCCGGCTCACCTCACCCTGGACGGTGACCGTGGCCACGGGCGCCGGCGAACGGACGATCACGGGCCGCAACATCGTGCTGGCGACCGGCGGGTCACCCGCCCTGCCGCCCATCCCCGGTCTTATGAGCGTTCCCCACGTCACCTCGGACAGCGTCTGGGAACTGGCCGAGCTGCCGGCCCGCCTGCTGGTGCTCGGTGGCGGCCCGATCGGCTGCGAGCTCGCCCAGGCCTTCCGCAATCTCGGCAGCGAAGTCACTCTGGTAGAAATGCTGCCCG
>SHZI01000065.1 GCA_009692345.1 Gammaproteobacteria bacterium
GCGAGCTTGTCGGTGAGGTTCAGCACCCGGCTCAGGTCGTTGGAGACCTGCACATCGCCCCCGGTGCCCTCCACCTGGGGCAGCTGATCCAGAGCCTCACCGAGCTTCGACCGCAACAGGTTCAGGTTGGCCCCCGCCTTGCCCAGCAGCGCGCCGACCCCGGGACCCCGCTGCTCCAGCAGCGCGGACATGAGGTGCACAGGCTCAATGAACTGGTGGTCCCGGCCCACGGCCAGGGACTGGGCATCCTGCAGGGCAGTCTGGAACTTGTTGGTCAGCTTGTCGGTCCGCATGGGGCACTTTCCTCGTGACGGCTGCTGGGTAAATTGGGCCGCCGGGCCCAATTTCAACAAGAAAACGAGAAAAGGTACCGGACCTTAGTTATTGGGTTTGTTTAGTTGTTTGGCTCCCAATAACTAAACAAACCCAATAACTAAGGTCCGGTACCTTTTCAGGTGCCTTTTCAGAGGGGTACCTTTTCGAGCCAGATGAGGGTGGCCTGGCGGCCGGTGAGGCCGTCCCGGCGGTGGGAGAAGAAGCGCCCGGGCTCGGCAAGGGTGCAGAAGTCGCCGCCGAAGACGGCGGTCACGCCGGCACGCTGGAGGCGCAGGCGCGCGGCGGCGTAGAGATCCAGCAGCCAGTGGCCGGGGCGCTTCGCCTGAAAGGCGACGGCGGCGGCCGGGTCCGTCCGCAGAAAGGCATCCCGCACATCGTCCCCGACCTCATAGCTGGCCGGGCCGATGGCCGGGCCCAGCCAGGCGAGCAGCGAGGCCGGCGGCGCGCCATCGGCTGACAGCCAGGCGACCGTCGACTCCAGCACCCCGGCGGACAGCCCCCGCCAGCCCGCGTGGGCAGCGGCCACATGGGTCCCCGCCCGGTTACAGAAAAGGACGGGCAGGCAATCCGCCGTCAGCACCGCGCAAACCACCCCCAACCTGCTCGTCCAGGCCGCGTCAGCCGTCACCCGGTCGCCGGCAAAAGCCGCGTCAACCGCCGCCGTACCGTGCACCTGCTGCAGCCAGGCCGGCTCCCCGGGCAACGCGAGTCCTGTCCGCAGCAGTTCCCGGTTCCGGCGCACCGCCGCCGGGTCGTCGTTGACGTGATCGCCAAGATTCAGCGAACCGTAGGGGCCGGTGCTCACCCCGCCCGGGCGCGTCGTGGCGCCGGCCTGCACGCGGGCCGGCGCCGGCCAGTCTGGCCGGATCAGCTCAGCGTCTGTTCGGGCCATGGCAGCGCCTCCAGCCGGGCCACCGCGGCCACATCCCCCGCCAGCGCCGCCAGCAACCCGCGAAAATCCTCCGGCAGCGGGGCACTGAGATCCAGCGGCGCGCCCGTCACCGGGTGGGTGAACTGGATGCGAAAGGCATGCAGCGCCTGCCGTCGAAAGCCCCGCAGGGCCAGCGCCAGCTCCGCCGACGCGCCGGCCGGCACGATGAGCCGGCCGCCATAGGCCGGATCCCCCACGATGGGATGGCGCACATGGGCCAGGTGCACGCGGATCTGATGGGTGCGACCGGTCTCCAGGCGGACGGCCAGAAAAGTGTGGTGCGGGAAGCGCCCCAGCACCCGGTAGTGGGTGACCGCCGGTCGCCCGCCGAAATCCATCACGGCCATCTTGGTGCGCTGGGTCCGGTGCCGGGCGATGGCGGCATCCACCGAGCCGCCCGCGGTCATGGGCCCGACGCAGAGCGCGCGGTACTCCCGCGTGATCGCCCGGGACTCCAGGTCCCGCACGAGATGGGTGTGGGCGATGAGGGTCTTGGCCACGATCAGGAGGCCCGACGTGTCTTTGTCCAGCCGGTGCAGGATGCCGCTGCGGGGCAGCTCGGCCAGTTCAGGGGCATAGGCCAGCAGGCCGTTCTGCAGAGTGCCGGTGGGATTGCCAGCGCCGGGGTGGACGACGAGGCCCGCCGGTTTGTTGATGACCAGCACGTCGGCATCTTCAAAGACAATGAGCAGCGGCATGGTTTCGGGGGAGGGCGCCGCGCAGCCGTCGGCCGGAGTGCTGGCCAGGCTGCCCGGCAGCAGATCGATAACCTGACCCTCCAGGACCCGGGTCCGGGGTTCCGGACTGGCGCCGTCCAGGCGCACCTGCCCCTCCAGAATCCACTGCTTCAGACGGCTCCGGGAGTAGTCCGGCAGCAGCTCCGCCAGCACCTGATCCAGCCGGCGTCCCGACTGGCCCGGGGGAACGATCAGTTGCTGCTGCGGAGACTCCATGCGGCGCTAGGCTATACTGCGCGCCCCGCCGGCGACAGCGCCTTGATCCATGCGTTCGATTCCGCGCCTACAGTTCCCCACCCTCCGCGGCCCACTCCTGCTGATCATTCTGGTCGGTTTACTGGCTGGCCTGCTCAGCGGTTGTGCCAGCCGGGGCAAGGACGAACGGGACTCCACCTCTGGTTCTGCCGAGCTCTACAAGCGCGGCAACAATTCCATGGAAACGGGGAATTTCAGCAACGCCATCCAGTACTTCGAAAACCTCGAGGCCCGGTTCCCCTTCAGCAACGAGACCAAGCAGGCCCAGCTGGACCTGATCTACTGCTACTACAAAGACCGGCAGATCGAGGCCACCGTGGACGCCGCGACCACCTTCGAGCGGGAGAACCCGACCCATCCCCGGGTCGACTACGCTCTTTATATGCGCGGCCTGGCCTACTTCGCCGGCCAGTCAAGCTGGTATCACCGCTGGTTCAACACGGATCTTTCCAAGCGGCCACCAAAAAACGTCCAGGAAGCATTTTCCGTATTCTCCCAGCTGGTCCAGCGCTTTCCCCAGAGCGCCTACGCCGCGGATGCCCGGCAACGCATGGTCTTCCTGCGCAATCGCCTGGCGAACTACGAGATGCATGTGGCCCGGTACTACATGCAACGCGGCGCCTGGCTCGCGGCGGCCAACCGGTCGCTCTACGTGATCGAGCAGTACGATGGCGCGCCGTCGGCCGCCGAAGCCCTGAGCATCATGGTGCAGGCCTACACCCGGCTGGGCATGACGGACCTCGCGGAGAATGCCCGCCGGGTGCTGGCCGCCAGCTACCCGGCAGGGCTGGAACAACTGACCCGGAAGGAAAATCCGCCCTGGTACCAGTTCTGGTAGGCCAGAGCTCGCAGACCTGGGCTGTCAGCCCGGCGGACCGCCGGTAGCGTGGAAAGTACCCGCTGGGGCGCTGCGCTCAGGTCTTCATGCGTGCCGAGAAATCCCAGGACGTTAACCAGGCGGGTTCGATCCGGATGGCCACCTCCGCGTCCTGCCGGGCTATCAGCCAGCGGGCAAAGCCTGAATCCCGGCTGTGCAGGTATCTGTCAATCAGACGCAGCAAGGTTGCCGGGCCATCTGCTCTGGAGAGCGTCGCGCTGCCCTGCCCCCGCACACCCCGGTAGGGCATCAGATCGCCGCCGATCTCGAAGCCGCAGCGCGGGTCCTGCTGCAGCAGCTCGACCACCTTCGCGGTGCGGGGTGTAGCGCACCAGATCGCGCCCTCGTCATACAGGAACCAGAGCGAGCAGAGCAGCGGCGCCCCACCGGCTGACAGGGAGGCAAGGCGCACCGGAATTTCGGTCACGCGAAGAAACTGCTGGATCTCAGCGGCGGACCAGGCACTGCTCGAGCGTATCGTGGGCCCTGGTACGCTTGGCTCTGGCACCACTGGAACCTAGGCGGCCGCAGGCGGCATCTTCACCTGGGTGGCTACGAAGCCCTTCAGCGCCGTCATGCGCCCGATCCAGGCGACGACGTTGGGGCAGCCGGAGTAATCGAGCTGGCGGCCCATTTTGGTGATCAGGTAGGAGACCACCGCGAAGTCGGCGACGGTCAGGGTGCCGAGCAGGTAGTCCTTGCCGGCCAGCTGCTGCTCGAGGATCTTCAGCAACGGCGTCACCTTGCTCTCGTCTTTCTCGTCAGCGACCTTCAGCGCGCCCATGGCGGGCATGAGGTGGCAGCTCTGCCAGTGCAGCCAGCGATCTACATCGGCGCGGCCCCTGGCATCGGTGGGCAGGGCCCGGGTCGCGGGAAACTTCGTTGCCAGGTACGTCAGGATCGCGTTCGATTCCCAGAGGTTGAAGTCCCCGTCGACCAGCGCAGGCACGCGGCCCATCGGGTTGATGGCGAGATACCCGGGGCTCTGGGTCTCCTTGTCCTTGAAGCTGACGTGGTGAACTTCCACCGGCAGATCAAAGTGCCGGACGAAAGCCTCAACCTTCCGGTTGTTCGGGGTAATCGTGAAGGTATAGACGCGCACGCTGGGTATCCTTATATCTGTGGCGACGGGCGACTAACGAGAGTGAAAGCGGAAGTCTGGGAGTCAGGCCGCTGCATTCGGGTACCTATCCATTCTTGTGGCTACAGGCGGAGCGGCTTGTGGCTCCAGGCGGAGCGGGCAGGAGTTACTAGGTTAAACGCATCGCTCTGCCGAAAGCAAAAAAGCCCCGGCCGCTGTCGCGACCGGGGCTCGTTTTTGGCGTTGGACGACCGAGGGCTTACTTCGGCGCGGCGCTCCGACAGCTTCTGGTTGCAGGCCTCGGCACCGATCTGCCCCGCCGGACCCCAGGAATCGTCCAGGTTCAGGTTGGTGCCGTCCAGGGTGCCCTTCGTGTTAACGTTCAAGAACGTGGTGTAGTTCGGGCCCGCGCCAATATAGGGACGGAACCTGCCGTTCGGGTTGCAATGACAGCCCTGCAACAGGAAGGGCAGCGGGGGAACGCCGGTGGGTCCGATTCGTCTCGTGGGCGGCACCATGGCCCTGACGGGCCTCGTGCTGATCTCCTGGTCTGCCTCGTTTACCTTCCTGGAAATGAAACGCTACTGGCGCCGGTAGCGCCTTTCACACTCAGGAGTCGGGCAGACCAGTTATCCTAGGCACGCGCGCCCCTGGGGCAGCGCAATTCCCTCCCCTGCTTCCCGGAGCGCCCGTGTCTGGCCAGGATCTGACGCTCTATCGCTGGATGCACGCGGCCCGGCGCGTCGACGAGCTGGAACGCCAGCTGGTCGGTCGCGGGGAAGCCTTCTTCCACGCCAGCGGCGCAGGCCACGAGTCCGGTGCGGCTCTCGCCCGGTTCCTGATCCCTGGGGACTACCTGCACTGCCACTACCGGGACAAGGCGCTGCTCCTCGCCCGGGGCGTGCCCATGGCGGAGTTCTTTAATACGGTGCTCTGCAACGCCTCCGGCAACTCCGCCGGGCGCCAGCTCTCTCCCCTGCTCAGCGTGCCGGCTCTCAATGTTCTGAGCATCGTGGGCCCGGTAGCCAACAATGCGCTCCAGGCTGTCGGCGTGGCCCAGCAGATCCGGGACTCAGCCGGACAGCCCCTCGTGCTGTGCTCCCTGGGCGACGGGGGGACCCAGGAGGGCGAGTTTTTCGAGGCTGTCGCCGAAGCCGTGCGCTGCGCCCTGCCCGTGCTGTTTCTGGTGGAGGACAACCAGCTCGCGATCTCCACGCGCACGGCGGGCCGGACCTTCTTCTCTCTGCCGGACGGTGCTGCGGCGTCCTTCTACGGTCTGCCGATCCTTAGGGTCGACGGCCGGGATGCCCGGGCCTGCGCCCGCCTGTTTGGCGAGCTGGTCGCCGGCATACGCCACGCCCGCGGGCCCGCGCTCTGCGTCATGGCCGTGGAACGCCTCGCCGATCACAGCAACGCGGACGACGAGCGGGTGTATCGGGATGCCCGGGAACGGGACGAAGCCCGGCGGACGGGGGACCCGGTGGCCTTGCTGCGTAACGCGCTCATTAACGAGGGGGTGGCCGAGGCCGACCTCCAGGCCCTGGAAGCGGGGGTCGAGACCGACGTGCAGGCCGCCGTGGACGAGGCTCTGCGCCAGCCCCTGCCCCTGGCCACCCGGGAGGCCAAGCCACCACCCACCCGGACCACGACCACCGAGCACCGGGGAACATCCGGCCCCGTGCTGATGACCGAGGCCATCCGGGAGGTGCTGCGGGACCGCCTGGCGACAGATGCCCGGGTGTCGCTCTACGGCCAGGATCTCGAAGATCCCAAGGGCGATGTCTTCGGCGTCACCCGCAGCCTGAGCACCCAGTTTCCCGGCCGGGTGCGCAACTCGCCCCTGAGTGAAGCCACGATTCTCGGCACCTGCATCGGCCGGGCGCTGGCGGGTGGCCGGCCGGTGGCCTTCATCCAGTTCGCCGACTTCCTGCCCGTGGCCTTCAATCAGCTGGCCACCGAACTGGCCACCCTGGACTGGCGCACCAACGGGGGCTGGCGCGCACCGGTGATCGTGCTCGCCGCCTGCGGCGCCTATCGTCCGGGCCTCGGCCCGTTTCACGCCCACACCTTCGAGGCCACGCTGGCCCATCTGCCCGGGATCGACGTCGGCATGCCGGCCACGGCCGCGGATGCCGCCGGCATGCTGAATGCCGCCTTCGACAGCGAGCGGCCCACGGTGATCCTCTATCCCAAGGCCCTGCTGAATGATCGTGAGCGGGGCACGTCCCCGGACGTTGCCCGGCAACGCATTGCGCTGGGCCGGGCGCGCCTCGTCCGGAGCGGCGACAGCCTCACGCTGGTGGGCTGGGGCAGCACCCTGCCCCTCTGCGAAAAAGTAGCCGACGCGCTGGCGGCCATCGACGTCACGACCGACGTGCTGGACCTGCGCTGGATGTCGCCCTTCGACCGGGACGCCGTGCTCCGGTCCGTGGAGAAAACCCGGCGCCTGCTGGTGGTGCATGAGGACAACGTGACGGCCGGCTTTGGCGCGGAGGTCATCGCGGCCGTGGCGGAGGCTATCAGGGGTCCGGTGCAGTACCGGCGGCTGGCCCGGCCCGACACGTTTGTCCCCTGTCACTTCGGCAACCAGCTCAAAATCCTGCCGTCCTTCGCAGGCCTGCTGACGGCGGCAGCAGACATGCTCGACCTCACGCTGACCTGGGACCGGCCGCAGCTTGGCGCTGACGACCAGTTTGTCGTCACGGCGATCGGCTCGAGCCCGGCCGATCAGCAGGTCGAGGTGGTCGAGCTGCTCGTGCAGGTGGGCGACGTCGTCAAGGCAGGCCAGCACCTGGCCACTCTCGAGGCCGACAAGGCGATGGTCGACCTGGTGTGCCCGGCGGACGGCACCGTCGAGATCATTCACCTGAAGATTGGCGACCAGGCTCCGGTGGACACGCCGCTGATGACCCTGGGCGTCCTGGGTCTGGGGGTTGAGAAGGCCCGCCAGCGCCAGCTCACGCGGGAAGCGGCCGGCACGCCGCAGCTTTCGCGACGGAGTCCGCCGCCGCTGCCCGGCACTGCCCTTCCTGCCAGCCCGGCCGGTGCGCACTCGGTGGTCATCACGGGCCTCGGCGTGTGCCGCGGCACCGACCGGCTCGACAACGCAGAACTGCTGGCGCGCTTTCCCGCCTTCCACACCGACGGCCGGGATGGCATCGCGGAGCGCACGGGGATCACCAGCCGCATCGTGGCCAGTGCCTCCCAGGACGCCGTGAGCATGGCGGTCGAAGCCGCAGGCCTCGCCCTTAAGGAAGCGGGCCTGCAGGCGGCGAGTCTCAGCCTCATCATCTGCAGCACGAGCACGCCGGTGACGGTGGTGCCCTCTACCGCCTGCCTGGTGCTGGGGCGGCTGGCACCCGAGGCCAACGTGCCGGCCTACGACCTGCTCGCGGCCTGCAGCGGCTACCTCTACGCCCTCTCCACGGCCTGGGATTTTCTCCAGTCCCGCCCCGGTTGCCACGTGCTGGTGCTGACCACGGAAGTGATGCGCCGGATCACCAACCCGGATGATCCGGAAACCGCGCCGATCTTTGGCGATGCCGCGACGGCGACGGTGGTGACCAGCTCGTCCGTGCCCGGCGAAGGCCTCGCCCGGCTGCACCGGCCGGTGATCGACGGCCGGGGTGAAGACGGCACCACCCTGCTGGTCCCGCTGCCCGGCTCCGGCCAGGGTGTGCGGATGGATGGCAGGCGGGTGTTCGCAGAGGCCGTGCGCCGCATGAATGGCGTGCTGGCGGATGCGTGCCTGCAGGCCGGTCTTAGCGTCGGGGATCTTGACCTCATCGTGCCCCACCAGGCCAACGGCCGCATCATCGAGGCGATGCGCACCCGGCTGAAACTGCCGACCGAGCGGGTGTGGAACGAGATCGCGGCACAGGGCAACACCTCATCGAGCACGATCCCGCTGGCACTGGACACCGTGCTGCGCCAGCCGGGTCCGGCTGCCCGCATCGGCCTCTGCGCCTTCGGTGGCGGGTTCACCTGGGCGGGCGCTATCCTCGAAAAATCGTGAGCAAGGCCTTCACCAGGGAAGCCGATCAGGACGATGGGGACGATGACGCCCCCGACGCTCCCAGCGCCCTGCCCCCCGGGACCAGGAACTACATCACCCCCGCCGGGCTGCAGCGCCTCAAGGATGAACTGCAGTTTCTCCTCCGGAAAGAACGGCCAGCGGTGACCGCCGTGGTGTCCTGGGCCGCCGGCAATGGGGATCGCAGTGAGAACGCGGACTATCAGTACGGCAAGCGCCGGCTGAAGGACATCGACCGGCGCATCCGCTTTCTCACCCGCCGGATCGACCTGGCCAAAGTGGTCGACCCCGAAATGCCCCGGGACGAGCGCACCGCCGGGCAGGTGTACTTCGGTGCCACGGTGCGCTACGCCAATGCAGCCGGCGAGGAGCAGGTCGTCACGATCGTTGGCGTCGACGAAAGCGATCACCGGCGCAAGCACATCAGCTGGATCTCGCCCCTCGCCCGGAGCCTCATGAAAGCCCGGGCCGGCGACAGCGTGATCCTCCAGGCGCCCGGCGGCAGGGAAGAGCTTGAAGTCCTCGCTGTGCATTACGCACGGGTGGACGTGGAGCCGTTTGTGGCGATCGGGTGAAACCCTGGCCAAAAGCGAGAAACCCGTCTTGACCAGCAATCAGACCAGTCTATAGACTAGTTTGCACTCAGGGAGGATGCTTCATGAAGATCGAGATCGGTGCCTATGAGGCAAAGACGAGGCTTCCTGAACTGCTGCGTCAGGTCAAAGCCGGGAAGCGCTTCACGATCACGAACCGGGGTCAGGCGGTGGCTGATCTGGTGCCCAGCGAGAACCCGGAACCCAGCGACCCGCGGGCTGCCATTGGCAAGTTCCAGGCCTTCATGCGCGCCAATCCGGTCAGGGGGCGGGCAAACATCCGGGCACTGATTCGGGAGGGCCGTGAGTGACATTCGTTCTCGACGCCTCGGTGACGATGTCCTGGCTGCTCGCCGACGCGAAACCCGCCGATAAGCGCTATTCCGGTTCAGTCCTTACCAGTCTGGCCGGACAAGACACTGCAGCAGCGGTCCCCGTAACCTGGGGGCTGGAAGTAGCCAATGTCATCGCCCGGGCCGAAGCCAGGGGCCTGGTTACTGAGGCGCAAAGCGAAGCCTTCCTGGAGATGCTGGCAGGAGTCCGTATCAACCCGGATTCTGCGACGTTTCCGCGGGCTCTGGTCGAAACACTAAGCCTCGCACGACGCTATCGACTCTCTTCCTATGATGCTTCGTACCTGGAGCTGGCACTGCGCCTTGGACTGCCACTGGCTACTCTCGATAGCGACCTGCTGAAGGCGGCCAAGAACGCGGGGGTCCGGCGCTTCAGCAAGGCGTAACAGCAGGCAGACTACTCAGCGGACCCGGTTGGCTCGTCCGTAATCGTCGGGACGAAGCGCCCGGTCTTCACCCGCCAGATCTGCACGACCGTCATCGCCACCGCCGCCACCACGCCGGCGGCCAACGCTGCGCGACTGTGCAGCGCCAGTGCCGCGAAGCTGGATCTGAACAGCAGGCCCGCCAGGCCGATCCAGATGAGCGGGGGAAACACCGAGCAGCAACCGGCGGCCACGGCCAGGCCGCAGGACGCGAGCAGTCCGATGGTCAGCCCCCAGGCCACGACGGAACTGCTCCCCGCCTGCACAGCCGTGGCGGCGAACAAACCGCAGATGAGCAGAACGAACACCGCGGGTATCGCCGGCTGGGGCCGGGAATTCGCGGTGATGATTTCCAGTGGCGTGCGTGGCGGTCGCGGCATGACAGCGTTCCAGAGTTTGCTGCACCAAGCATAACTTCAGCGCCACACAAACACGCAATGCAGTACTGAATCCCAATCCGCAGGTGCTCCGAACGATGTTCCTGTCTGCACATCTGCCCAGAGAATGCACTTGTTTCAGGTTCGATCCTCTTCGACGAAGGGCAACGACAGCGACACACCCCAGACCCAGCGCCGCGTGATCCACGCGGCGCCGGTTTCATTGACCTCGATCGCGGCACTGACGACAGCACAGTGGAGGGCATCACGCCAGGTGGTGAGGTCACCGTGATCTCCGCCCCTGACACCAGCCTGGCGGCACCCAGTCCGAACTGCTGGACAGCTACGTGGCAGCGCCGGGCACCTACGACGTCGCGGTGACCGGGGCGGGCACCAGGTCCCCAGTGGCGATCTCCGCCAGTCTGACGCTTGAGAACGGTGACATTTTTACCGCCATCGCCGGCTGATCCCAGGCCGGTGGTGGTGGACGCCGCTGCATTCAGGAAAAAAGCGCGACCTCGGCCAGCGCGATATCCGCCGTGAAATCCCGCATCCAGCCCAGCAGGGCCAGCCGCTGGATCTTCGCGGGATTGAGCGGCATCGTCAGATCGTTCGGCGTAAAGCCGGTCCAGGGAATCCGGACCCGCTGCCAGCGGGGCTCCGCCCGGAAGGTCGCGCGGTAGGACTGGTCGTACCAGCCGCAATCCGCCGTCCGGACATGGCAGTTGTAGTCCTCGCCGTTGCCGTGCACAAGAAATTCCACGCCGGCGTAAGCCGAGCCGTCGAACTGCCCGCCCCGGGACGCGAGGTCCAGCGCCATCTGGATGAAGCCACCGCCGCTGTCCCGGGTCACGCGGCCGGACAGGCGCATGCAGTCCCTGCCGTCCACCGTGGCGCGCACGAAGGTGGCGTCCGAGACCCCGCCCATCACCCGGTCGCTGAAGCCTCGCCAGCGCGCATTCGGCGCAATGCTCTCCTGGCCTGCCTCAAAGCTGCTGAGAATCAGGCGGGTCTTAGGCATGGTGGGGCACCCGGTCGACGTTTACGGAGACTTCATTACGGCGCAGAAACGGCAGCGTGTAGGGCGCGTTATAGCGGGCCAGCTGGGGTTCGCCCAGCGGCCTGATGCCCGCCGCCGCCAGCGCCTGCAGCAACTCGTCACGATGGGCCACGAAGTTGCGCTCCGTCCAGCGGCCTGCGTAGCGCAGAACCGCCATCAGCCGGCCCGCCACCGGGACCACCTGGACCCGGGGGTCGCTGGGTACGGGCGCGGTCTCGACGGTGTACTGACGGGGCAGCAGGAAGGCCACCCGCCAGCCGGCGGCACTGCCGGACTGATGCACCGGCACCGTCATCGCGATCTTCTCGCCCTGCGCCGCCTGGGACACGGGCGCCGTCATGGCGATCCGGGCGCGGCTGGTGTTGCCACCAGCGATGTAGCGGAAGAGCCGCCGGAAGCCCTCATTGCCGGCACCGTCAAAATGGCTGGCGTCCTGCACGAGGGTCTCGGCAACCAGGCAGGGGTCGTACTCGCGATACTCGACCTTGCCCGACCGCAGGCGCACGGCGTAACGGGGTTCCTCGTAGCTCATGGGAGCAGGATCGGGTTCATCAACACACTGCCTGACGGCGGGCCGCTTGGGGACTTGAGGGCAGAGAGTACCCTGTCTCCGGCCCCGGTCTGCAGCAGCCGCCAACTTCAAGATCGGACCAGGCACCATGCCGCCTGTGCTGATCCGCCTCCTCATCCTCGCCAAGGTCCTGATCTTCGTCGCGGGTGCCGCCGACGAGCCCGTCGTCACCGCCACCTTCGGGCTGTGGCCCCTGGGCAGCTTCCGGGTGGCGGGCCTGCCCGGCCCCGTCGGCTTCGAGCCCTGGCAGCTGCTGACCGACGGGTTCCTCCACGCCAACCTGCTGCACCTGGGCTTCAACCTGTCCGGGCTGCACATTTCCGGTCGGGAGGTGCTCCAGGCCGCCGGCGTTGCGCACTTTGCGCACCTCGGCGGCATGGTGGGCGGGTGGCTCGTGTTGCGCCGGAGGATGCCCGGGCCGTTGCAGGAGCGCCCTGCTGGCTGCAGGCGAGCGCCAGCTTCCCGTATATTCCTCCCAGGTAAAACACGCGCCCAGCCGCGGGAGATTTTCATGGACCAGACCACGCGCCGCCACGCCAATGTGGTGAACATCGCCGAGCTCAAGGCCGGTGGCTTCGAGAAAGGCGGCCGGTTCGCCCTGGCCAGCAAGCCCCTCGGCAAAGCCACCGGTGCCCGGGGCATCGGCTGCAGCTACTACGAAGTGCCCCCCGGCAGGACCGCCTTCCCTAATCACTATCACTGCGCGAACGAGGAATCGATCTACGTGCTGGAAGGTACGGGGACCCTGCGCATTGGGACCGATGAAGTACCGGTGGCCCCCGGCGACTACGCCACCTTCCCCGTGGGCCCGGCCCACACGCACCAGCTGCTGAACACGGGCGACGGTCCCCTGCGCTACCTGTGCTTCTCGACCATGCTGCTCACCGAGGTGGTCGGCTACCCGGACTCGAAGAAGATTGGCGCCTTCGGCTACGCCACCACGGGTGAATCGATGACGAGGATCATGGTGCGGGAAGAGAGCGGCGTGGATTACTACGATCGGGAGCTCTGAGCAGGTCATGCAGGCGGCAGCCATCGACAGCTTTGGTCCGGCAGTCCAGCTGCGGGTCCGGGACGTGCCCCGCCCGGTGCCGGGTCCGGGCCAGATCCTGCTGGAGGTCCACGCCAGCAGCGTCAATCCCATCGACTGGAAGATTCCCGGGGGCCAGATGGCCGCCCGGTACGGCGCCGCCTTTCCCCTGATTCTCGGCTTCGATGCCTCCGGCCGCGTGGCGGAAGTCGGCCACGGCGTCACCGCTTTCGCGCCGGGGGATGTGGTCTTCGCCCGGTCGGATGTCGGGGCCGGCGGCTGCTATGCCGAATACGCCCTGCTCAACGTGGGGACGGTGGCGCGCAAGCCGGCAGAACTGAGCCACGCGGAGGCTGCCGCCCTGCCGCTGGCAGCGCTCACCGCACTGAACGGCCTGCGGGATCCTGGCCAGCTCCAGGCGGGCCAGCGGGTGCTGATCATCGGCGCGGCCGGCGGTGTGGGCAGTTACGCAGTCCAGCTCGCCCGCAATCTGGGAGCGCGGGTCACTGGCGTCTGCGGCACGGCGAACGTGGCACTCGCCCGGGAACTCGGCGCCCACGACGTCATCGACTACTCCCGGGAGCCCGTGCTGGTGCCCGGCGCCGGCTACGACCTCATCTACGACACCATCGGCGCGCACAGTCCCGCAGCGGCCCGTCCGGCACTGACCAGTAACGGCTGCTACCTCGCGCTGGTGCCGGGGCCAGGCATCGAGTTTTTCCTGCCGGGCCAGACCGCCCGGAAAGCCGGCGGCGCCTACTTCCTGGTCTGGTCGCCCACCGGCGCCGATCTCGAACTCCTGGCCGGCTGGGTCCGGAAGGGCCAGCTGAAATCCATCATCGACAGCGAGTTCAGCCCGGACGATATCCAGGCCGCTCATCGGCGCAGTCAGACGCTGCGGGCCCGGGGCAAGATCGTGATCCGGGTAAAGTAGCCCT
>SHZI01000005.1 GCA_009692345.1 Gammaproteobacteria bacterium
GCCAAGGAAAGTGTCTACAAGTGTGTTGCCCCGCAGATGGGCATTTTCCTGGATTTTCCCGACCTGGAGATTTTCTTCGACCAGAAAGAGGAGCGATTCCACGCCCAGGGGCACGGGAAAGCAGCGGCACTGATTGGACCACACACGGTCACGGGAAGGTTCGCCGATGCCGGTGGCTACTGGCTCACCACCGCGTGGGCGAGTCAGGACTTCCTGACGCGACGGCCTGTCCCGGAACGGCGCTCAATCCCCGAGTAGCCGGTGGCCACGCCAGTTCTGCGGTCTCTGCCGGCCTGTCGCCGGGAAATCGATGTGCGCAGGAAGCGCATGACTTTCCAGGAGTGGCTGATCATCCAGAAATAGCCGATGCCCATGAGCAGAAAACCCAGGGCCACGAAGAGTTCCGGGATCTCAAAGTAAATGCTGGCAAGACCTACAAACACGCCAAAACTGGCGAAGCCCGTCATGACGGCAACGGTGTCGTTGACAGAGAATCCCGCGAGGAGAAAGACGTGGTGCAGGTGCTCCCGGTCAGCGGCAAACGGCGAGCGACCCTTGAGAATCCGGCGGAGCATCATGGCGACCGCATCAAAGATGGGGACCATCAGAAACCACAGGGCCGCCGATGGCCGCAGCGCCCGGGCTTCACCCTGGGACAGCGAGATCGCGTACCAGGTGAGGGCCAGACCCAGGAACATGCTGCCCGCATCGCCCATGAACACCGAGGCGCGCTCACGGCCAAAGATCCGCAGATTAAACAGCAGGAACCCGAGAATGGCCGCCCCCAGAATCGGCAGCAATTCCATGTCGGCCGGGCTGCCCCAGATGGACGCGACCATGATCAGGCCAGAAAGCGAGGTCAGGGTGAGGCTGCCACTCAGGCCATCCAGTCCGTCACACATGTTGAGGGCATTGATGATGCCGAGCGTGGCGAAGACCGTGAAGGGCACTGCAACAACGCCCAGCTGAAGCAGATCCCCGGACGGTGTCATTGACCCGAGATCGGCGAGGACGATGCCGGCGCCAAAAATCATGAGCAGGGCGGCCAGGATCTGGGCAACGAAGCGGATGGCTGGCGACAATTCGAGGAAGTCATCGGTCACGCCTACGGCAACCAGCAGCAGGCCAGCCCCGAAGAAACTGTAGACCTCGCGACTACTCAGCCCATCGGGCCCGTTGTTGCTCAGAAAGAAGCCAAGGAGAAGTCCACCAAACATGGCCAGCCCCCCGACCAGCGGGGTCGGTACCTGATGGCTTTTGCGCTGGCTCGGGACATCGACCAGCCCCGAGTAAACCGCCAACGGGCGCAGGACGACGATCAGGAGAATCGTCGCAGCCAGGGCGACCAGTGGTGCCAGTTCGGGGGCCATAAGTGAAGTCATAACTACCGCAGTTTGCACACTAGGCTGGGGGTAAAGAGGCTGTCTGTGACTCGCCTCACACACAGAGGCGGGGAAGCAGTTCTGATCCGGCAAACTGCGACGGCCAGGCATCGCCGGAAGGGAAAAAGGCCAGTACAATGCCGTCCGAAGTCTATACCTTGGCCGTGACGTAGATAATCAATCTGTCTATTCAGTAATGTCCGGGCCAGCGCATGGCCTCAATCAGGGCCCTTGTCGGGAGTGACGAAATGAGTAAAGGACTACGTGCTGCCGCCTGGCCCCTGCTGGTTGGGCTTCTGGGGCTTGCAGCGGCGGTTGAAGCCGCCAGTGATGCGCCGGTAACTGCTGCCGCGCCAGCCGCTGCCCCGGCAGCACTGGAGGCAGGTGGATACACCGTGAACCCAGGCGACATCCTGGAGATCAGCATATGGAATGAAAAGGACCTGCAGAAGCAGGCCATGGTCCGGCCGGATGGCTACTTCTCGTTTCCGCTCACCGGAGATATCCGGGCCGAAGGACGGAGCATCGAGGAGATCCGCCGTGAAGTGGGCAACCGGGTGGCTCGTTTCGTGCCTGAGCCCGTGGTCAGCGTGGCCGTAGTGGACCCGAAGGGCAGCAAGGTCTACGTGCTAGGCCAGGTCAACCGGCCTGGGGAATTCCCCATCAATCGTTTTGTGGACGTTGTTCAGGCGCTCAGCATGGCCGGTGGGACCACGCCGTTCGCGCAGCTCGATAGCATCAAGATTCTGCGCCGCGAGGGGACCACCCAGCAGGCGATCTCCTTTTCCTACAGCGACGTGGCGGCAGGCAGGCGCCTGCAGCAGAACATCGTGCTGAAGCCTGGCGATACTGTACTGGTGCCGTGAGCCGCACCGGGGTTGTATCGCGGCCCGGTCCGTCGGCTCTTATGCCCCGGGCGGCCATTTCTTGCGCATTCCTGCTGGTCCTCCTGCCGGATTCTCGGGCCTTGGCCTACTGGCAGATCACCCCTCAGGCTGATGCGGGGATCACCTATCAGACGAACCCACGGTACCTCACCGATGCGGAGGAAGCGGTAAATCCGGATGGCGGGGAAGACACGCTGGGCACCTTTGTGGATGTGCGCACCGAGGGCGTCTGGAAAACCCCCAGCACCACGGTGTCTCTGGTACCGCGGCTCCGACGAACGGACTACCTGAAGGCCAACGATGACCTCAACAACGACGACAGCTACCTCACTTTCCTGGCAACGTACACGGGGAGCCGCGGCAGTGTCGGCATGAACGTGCTTTACGCGGATACTTCGATTGTTACCAGCGATTTCCAGACGGCGACGACGGACGATCCCGGCGCTCCACCACCAGTCAATGGCACCACCGGCAGGTACAGCAATGCCATGCAGAAAACCTGGACTTACCAGCCGTCCGTGACCTTTCAGCTTGCGACCCGCAACTCTTTTAGCATTACAGGGGACCTGGCAGACGTCACCTACAACGAGGATGGACTGCAGTTTGACGAAGCGGTGCGCTACGTTGATTACAGCAATTCCTCGGTCGAACTCGCGCTCCGCCACTACCTGAATCCAAAAAGTTTCTTCGTCATCGCCCTGAACGGCGGCAACTTTGTAACTGAAAATCCAGACACCAGCATCCAGAACTCCACGGATTCCTTCAGTATCACGGCGGCCTACGATTACACCTTCTCCCAGACTCTGACCGGCAGCGTGACTGCGGGCATAAGCAGAAGTGCCATTGATGTTTCAGGAATAGGGTTTGGTCTGGATCCCCTCACCGGCTCGCCCTGTACTGCCGACCGCACCTGCTCCATCAGCAACGAGGCACGGAACTTCGTTGGCTATGCCCAGTTGCGGAAACGGTCAGAAGACACAACTTTTGACGTCTCGCTCAGCCGGGCCATTGCCCCGGGCTCGAATGGCACCCAATCAGTTCAGGACTCTCTTCGGCTTGATATCAATCAGACGCTGACCCGCAAGCTGAGTGTCGGAATAGGAGGCGTCTATAGCAAGGACTCAGCGCTGAGCAAGAATGCCACGCAGTTCGGAGACTTACGCCAGGACTCTGATTACTTGACCATCGACTCCCGGATCTCGTGGACCCTGACTGACACACTGCAGTTCTACGGCAGCTACTCGTACATTTCCAGCACGACGGACGCGATCAACGGGAACGTTGACCAAAACAACAATCGCCTGAACTTTGGTGTCCTGTACCGGGGTGTGGGCTTCCGGAGATAGCAGAAGAGAATCAATGACACCTACCCGTATAAGTATCTTTGGCCTCGGCTACGTGGGAGCCGTTTCGGCTGCCTGTCTGGTTAGGGAGGGCCATACGGTCATCGGCGTCGATCCCAATCAGGCCAAAGTCGACCTGATCAACAGCGGCCAGTCCCCCATCGTTGAGGATGGACTCGACGTACTGATCCGAGAAGGCGTCTCGGCAGGTCGCCTGTCGGCTGTCAGCGATGCGGCGGCAGCGGTAGCGGGTTCCGAGATCTCCTTTGTCTGTGTCGGGACACCCTCTGCCGCCAACGGGAGTCTCGACCTGCGCTATGTGCAGGCCGTATGCAGCGAGATCGGTACAGTGCTGAAGGGACTGAAACGCCCTCACACCGTCGTTATTCGCAGCACGATCCTGCCAGGGACCATGCAGACCATCGTCCTGCCTGCTCTCCGTCAGGCGTCTGGCCTGGAGCCCGGCAAGGATTTCGCCGTTCTGAATAATCCGGAATTTCTCAGGGAAGGGACGGCCGTCAACGACTACTTCAACCCCCCGAAGACCGTTATCGGGGCCCTGCTTCCGGCGAATGCACTGCCGCTGGAAAGGATCTATGCCGACTTGCCTGGCCCCAAGATCACCACCAGCCTGGAGACGGCTGAACTCGTGAAGTACGTGGATAACGTCTGGCACGCCCTAAAAGTAGGCTTCGCGAATGAAATCGGGGCCATCTGCAAGCAGCTAGAGATCGACAGCCACCCGGTCATGGACATTTTCTGCCAGGACCGGAAGCTGAACATCTCCCCTACCTACCTGAAACCGGGATTTGCGTTCGGCGGCTCCTGCCTGCCGAAGGACGTCCGGGCACTGACCTACAAGTCGCGGCAGCTCGACCTGAAGCTCCCCATCATTGGCTCGATCCTGGAGAGCAATGAACTGCACCTCCAGCGAGCCATGGATATGGTGACGCGGCATGGCAGACGCCCGCTGGGTGTTCTCGGACTGAGCTTCAAGCCCGGCACCGACGACCTGCGGGAAAGTCCCATGGTGGAACTGGTCGAGCGACTGCTCGGCAAAGGCTATGACCTGCGCATTTACGACCGTAACGTCAGCCTGGCAAGCCTGATGGGGGCCAACCGGGAGTTCATCTTCCGGCATATCCCCCATATTGCAAAGCTGCTGGTCCCAACCCTGGACGAGGTAACCCAGCACGCCGACGTCCTTGTCGTCAGCCACAACTCGCCCGAGTTTGAGGGCGCGATCCGGCAGATTCGCCCCGGACAGATTGTGGTGGACTACGCCCGGGTATCCGGTGGCCGGTCAACTGCCGAATACGACGGCATTGCCTGGTAAATGGTGGGCGATGAGTGGATTGAACACTCGACCTCTGCTGTGTGAAAGCAGCGCTCTACCACTGAGCTAATCGCCCGAGGGCGGAATGATATACAGAGTCTGGCAGGTCTGGCAAAACTCATCCCTGCGGTGGGGATATACTCGGGCCCGGAATACGGTGCTTTCAGAAGACAGTAACAAGTAACGATGTACGAGGAATTCTTCAAGCTAAGCTGCCGCCCGTTCGACCTGGCGCCGGACCCGAAATTCATCTACATGACAGACCAGCACGCCCGTGCGGTCGCGAACGTGCGGTTCGCCCTGATGAATCACGATAGTTTTGTGATCATCTCTGGCGAGATCGGGATCGGCAAAACCACCATCCTCAACACCGTCATGGAGGAGCTGGGTCCTGGCTACGTCACAGCCAAACTCGTCCACACTACGCTTACCCACATCGAGCTCCTGCAAGCCCTGATGTCCGAGTTTGGCATGCCAAACTACACGAAAAAGAAGGTCTTGCTGCTCGACTCCTTGCGCAACTTTTTCCTTGAACAAAACAAGAAGGGCAATCACGTCGTCATCATCGTCGACGAGGCCCAGAACCTCAGCTCCTCGGCACTGGAGGAGCTACGACTGCTCTCTTGCATCGATACGAGTGACCGCCGGATCGTCTCAATCATCCTGACGGGTCAGCCATCACTCGATGATCTTCTTGACGCGCCAGGCCTTACCCAACTCCGACAGCGGGCCCGGTTGCGACAGCGGCTTGATGCCATGGTGGAGTCAGAGACCCACGAGTACATCAGGCATCGACTCGCGATCGCCGGCGGCGACGCGAACGACATATTCGAGACAGAGACTCTCAGCGAGATTCACCGGCTGACTTCCGGAATTCCACGGTTGATCAATACTCTGTGCGATACCGCCCTGACTGCCTGCATGGTCGAGAACCGGCCGCGAGTGACCCTCGAAGTCATCGACAATGTGGTTCACGAATTGCGCTGGCAGTGGTTCGAGGAACAGGCACCCCGTGCCCAGTCAGCCCGCTCAGCCACGGAACCCTCGGCAGACGGGACCGTTAGTGTGATGGCCTACCGCTCCGGCCAACTCGTCGACCAGGTCGAAGCACACGGATTTCCCTTTGTCATCGGACGCGGCAACGCCAACGACCTCGTGATCATCGACAAAGAGGTTAGCAGGCGCCATGCACTGATCGACTGCATAGGCGGCATCTATGTCGTAGAGGACCTGAACAGCAAGAATGGGATACTCGTCAACCAGAAGCGACGAGCCCGGGCACTACTGCGCTCCGGCGACATCATCTCCCTGGGCGAGGTAGATGTAGTGTTCTATGTGGAGCACAGGCGTTCTGGCAAGCCCCTCACTCGCGCCGCGGTGGAAGACAAGGTGCATGGGGAATTAGTTGACGATACCAGCAAACAGGTCGTGCAGACTATCGAAAGCGACACTGCCGACAGGGACACACAGCAGCTCTCTCGCCTGCCCTGACCTGCAGCCAATGGCATCAGGGCTCAGACGCTAGGAGCAGTTCTGATTGCCCGGCCTGCCCGCGACAAGCCTTGGCTTGTCGGCGGCGCCGCCGGGGTCTGCTGCAGCCGGGGGCCACTAGCGCGGCGACCCGGACATGCTGGTTCCCCTCCCCCACACCACAACTTCAAGTGTCTGGAGCAGGATCAGGAGATCAGTGATGATGTTCGTGTTCTTGATGTAGTACAGATCGTAAGTCAGCTTCTCACGCGCATCATCTATCGACGCACCGTAGGGAAAGTTAAGCTGGGCCCAGCCAGTCAGCCCTGGCCGGACCCCATGCCTGTAGAGGTACAGCGACTCCTGCCGCGCCAGTACCTCGACAAATTCTGGCCTCTCCGGTCGCGGGCCCACCACACTCATATCTCCCCGGATTACGTTGAACAACTGGGGCAACTCATCGACACGAAAGCGCCTGATCAGGCGCCCGATCCGCGTGATCCGGTCGTCGCCCGCTGAAGAGAAACGCGGCCCCGTACCGACTTCGGCATCGACCCGCATGCTCCTGAACTTCAGGAGGTTGAACACCCTGCCATAGAGCCCAACACGACGCTGGCGGTAGAGGACTGGCGCCGAAGGGCCGTCGCCGATTCGGATAGCGATCAGCGTCACCACCAGAATCGGCGACATCAGGAGCAGCAAGACCGTGCTGAAAACCAGGTCGAAAAGACGCTTCATCCAGCGGTAGAGGATGTCTGTCTGACTGCTCTGCTCGTACAACAGCCAGCTCGGCTTCAGGATATCGAGATCCAGGCGTTCGGTTTCCCTCTCGAGGAAGTCTATAACGTCCGTGACAGACACGCCCCGCTGCTTCTGATTAAGGAGAAAATCCAGGGGCAGCATGCCCCGGCGGTCATCGAGCGCCACCACGATCTCGTCCAGTCTCAGGATTGCCCGCGCTTCTTCGGGCGTCAGCAGTGGCTCGATATCCAGCTTGTTGGCCACTTGCCGTTCTTCAGCGGATGCCACGATAAAGCCCACGACGTCGAAACTGCGCCGGTCCGCTCGCCGCCGCAGCCTGTAGATCCTGGAAGCTGCCTCTCCACCTCCCACCACCAGTACCCGCCGCTTGATGGGATTGAAGTCGAGAATGCGCAGCATGCCCAGCCGCACACCGAAGACCAGAGTGACCGCGATAAACAGGGCCAGCGCAAGCGCGCCGCGGCCAAAGCTGACGTCGGGCACGAGATAAAACAGGATAATGCTGATCCCGCCACCGACAACCACACCCAGAATGACGCGGACTGCCGCTTCAGAGGGCGTGGGCCGTTGGCGTGGCCGGTACAGTCCCATGCTCAGCAGTCCCACCACGAGACTGCCGGTGAACACCACGGCTCGCAGGGGCAGGGCGCCGACCGACTCAGCCACAATGGACCAGTCGAAGGAAAAGCGCAGGCCGACCGCCAGAACAAAGGCGACTATTCCGACGCCGAGATCCACGAGCAACAGTGCGAGGATCGTCGTGGGCAGGCGACGCAGGGCTGCACTACCCCATTTCATGGCAAAACGTCCTCGTCGCACGGTAACTCCCCTGCACGGTGCCGCAATGGCCAGGGAGGTGGTTAATGTGCATCATTTGCGCGTCATCTTACTGATCTGAGCACGCCCATACCAGTAGCGTTTCCCGGATTCCGTCACCCGCGGGGCCAAGGTTGCTCATTGCCACCAGAGGCATGATTGGCTGAGGTGGAACTGTCCGCCGGTTTGGCTGATACCGTGAACGGGTCGGTAGCGGCCTGCAGGGCCGGAGACAGAGTGGTACCGGGTACCTTTCCAACGCCGCAGGATGTGGGCTATGTTGAAGGGGTGAAAGTTGTCCTCTTGTCCGGTGGGCTGGGTCCAGGTGAGGCCAGGCTGGCCTCAGACCGGCAGCCAGGCTTCTGGTGCTCGCCGCCAGCACCAGCCCGACGCGCGCTGATCTCGTTCTTGCCTCTTACCTGACTCCCTGATCATGGCCAGCCCCGCGGATTCCCCGCCACGGGACAACCAGTCCCTGGACCAGTCGGCCCTCTCGGGGGTCGCCTGGGCGAGTGCCGCCAAGTTATCCACTCAGGTCCTCGCCTGGGCCAGCACAATCATCGTGGCGCGCATTCTGAATCCTTCAGACTTCGGGCTGATGACCATGGCGACGGTGTTTCTGGGCGTGGTCATGATGCTGAGCGAATTCGGGGTGGGCAGCGCCGTGGTAACGCTGCGGGAGCTGGCGCCCGAGAAGCTCTATCAGCTCAACTCCATCAGCCTGCTGCTTGGCCTTGGCGGCACACTGGTAACGGTCCTCATGGCCTACCCCCTGGGACTCTTCTTTCGGGCCCCTGAACTGCCGCCAGTCCTGATGGTTGTGGGCCTCACCTTTCTCATTTCCTCATTCCAGATCGTCCCTGCGGCAATGCTGCGGCGCGAACTCCGGTTTCGCACCCTCGCCCTGATCGACATCGGCCGGGGGCTGCTTATGCCCACAGTGACTCTCATTGGCGCCCTGCTGGGCCTTCGCTACTGGGCACTGGCACTTGGCACCGTAGCTGGCGCTGTGGCCACGATGGTCTTCACGCTGTACTGCCGCCGGATCGCGTTTGCCCGGCCTCGCCTCACTGGCCTCCGGGAGGTGCTGCACTTCAGCCGGGATGTCCTGGTTAGCCGCCTGGCGTACATCATCTACCAGGACGGTGATTTTGCCGTGGCAGGCCGCAGGCTCGGCCAGGCCGCCGTGGGCGATTACTCCCTGGCCTGGACGCTCGCCACCAGCCCAATCGAGAAACTCACGTTGGTGCTGTCGGACGTCACGCCAGGACTGTTCAGCGCGGTACAGAACGATCGGCCCGCTCTCAGACGCTATTTTCTGAATCTCTCGGAGATTCTCTGCATCGCGACCTTTCCAGCGGCGGTCGGGCTGGCGCTGGTGAGCATTGACCTGGTGGCTGTGGTTCTGGGCCCGAAGTGGGTCGGCGCCGGGCCTCCGCTGGCACTTCTGGCCCTTTACGCCGGTGCCCGCTCCGTCACTGGCCTGTTCGGCCACCTGTTCATTGCGACCCGTGAAACGCGCTTCATGATGTGGATATCCATCACTGGTGCGGTTTGTCTGCTCACGGGATTTATCGTGGGCAGCAACTGGGGAACAGCAGGCATCGCGGCTGCATGGCTGTTGATTCACCCATCGATTTCAGTGTGTGCGTTTACGCGCGTCCGACGGGTCCTGGATCTGTCTGGGATTCAGTACCTGAAGGCACTGCGCCTGGGCCTCGATGGGTCCGCGGCCATGGCTCTCGCAGTCCTGGCTTTCCAGACTTTTCTGGCTTCAACCTGGTCGCCTGGCCTGCGCCTGATCGCCTCCATGCTGGTGGGTGCCGCGGTCTTCGGCCTCACCAGCTGGTTGTTGCATCGGGCGCGGCTGCGGGAGATTCTCGACTGGCTTACTCGGGTGCGACGCGGTGGTACCCCGGCAGCTGAGCCGGCCTGAAGAGCACTCAACACGGCCATGGACGTCTGCCAGTCAGCGGGCAGCGATGGTCTGCAGATTCTCTGCGAGCGCTTCGGGCGATTCACGGTCGAGATGGATGCGACACCAGATCTCCAGGGTTGTCAGCGCGACGAGATGGTCGGTGTGATCGGCGCGGTGAGCCCTGTGGTCTGCCACCAGTCGCTGAACGACCGCCGGATCCATCAGTCCCCGACGCCGAAGGGTTTCCGGCCCCAGAAGGTCGGTCATGACCCCGGACAATTCGTTGTTGAACCAGGCCCCAAAAGGCGCGCCAAAGCCGCGCTTCGGACGATGCAGTGTCTCCTCGGGAAGGATACCCGTCAGCGCCTTCTTCAGAATGTAACGGGTCTCCCGGCCGCGAACCCGCAGTTCTGAGGGCAGCCGGGCAGCGAGGTCCACGAGTCGCTCGTCGAGCAGGGGCACCCTGCACTCCAGTGACTGCCCCATGCTGACCTTGTCGGTCAAAAGCAGAAGATCGTCCGGCAACTGGGTAGCCAGATCCGCGGCCATCATCTGGTCAAGGTCGCTGTGGCCCAGATAACGGCCAAGTACCTCTGTAAGCGCCGAGGGGCCAGGTCCGCGACTACCCGGGAGCAGCGCAGAAAGGTCTGTTGCGCTGAAGACCTCCATCACCTCGTGATAACGGGACGCACTGTCCTTGTCGGCCACCAGCGCCACCTTGCGGGCCGCCCTGAGGAGGTTAAGCAACCGGGTGTGCCGGGCTACGGGAAGCATACCGAGTAGCGGGTTGAGCAACCCGCGCCGCAGCGGGCCGGGGATCTTGCGAAACGTGGCAGCCAGATGGGGCAACTGATAGCGGTCATAGCCCCCGAATAACTCGTCGCCACCAACACCTGACAGAATCACCTTTACGTCCCGGCGGGCGAACTCGGATACCAGGCTGCTGGTAATCAGCGCCGAGTCTGCGGTGGGCTCATCCATGTGCCAGACGAGTCCCGGCAGGAGCTCTATGACCTGCGGTTTGACGTCAATTTCGTGATGTTCGGTGCCGAAACGCGCGGCAATCCGCCGTGCGTAGTCCAGTTCGTTGTAGATGGCAGCGCCCGTCGAGCCAGAATAGCCAATCGCGTAGGTCTTGACGGGACTGGAACTCAGCCGACTCATTGCAGCGACGATGGTGCTGGAATCGATACCTCCACTGAGAAACGCGCCAATCGGCACATCACTGACCATCTGGGCCTCGATGCTGTCGTTCAGGGCCGTTCGGATCTCATCAATCCAGTCACTCTCGCTGGGCCCATGATCCGGTCGGATCGCGAACTGCCAATAGGTGCGCTCCTCAGTACGGCCACCCTCAATCACGAGCATGCTGCCCGGCATCAGCTTGCGGATTCCGGCAAACATGCTGAAGGGAGCCGGGACATAGCCCAGAGTCAGATACTGACGAAGGGCGTTCTCATCAAGCCGGGTCGCATAGTCTGGCCTGCCCACAATGGCCTTGCTTTCCGAAGCGAAGGCGATGCTGCGGCCAACTCGGGCGTAGTAGACAGGCTTGATGCCCAGGCGGTCGCGACCGATCAGCAAGCGCTGGCGCCGCCGGTCCCAGAGGGCAAAACCGAACATTCCGCGCAGGTGGGTCACGAAATCGTCACCGTGCTCCTCGTAGAGGTGCACCAGCACCTCAACATCGCTTCCCGTGCTGAAGCGGTGCCCGGCTGACAGAAGCTTCTGCCGCAGCTCCCGGAAGTTGTAAATCTCGCCGTTACAGACCACGACGACGGAGCCATCTTCGTTGGCGATAGGCTGGTGCCCCGTCGCGACGTCGATGATCGAGAGGCGCCGGAGCCCAAGGGCGGCTCGCTCATCCATAAAAAGGCCATCATCATCGGGGCCACGGTGAATAATCGCCGCCCCCATGGCCCTGATGACAGACTCCTGCGGGCGGCCATCGCCCTCCAGAATCAGTTCGCCGTAGATGCCGCACATACAGGATTACTCGCGAGTGGCTTCAATTGGATGCGGGATGATCACTGGCCAGTCCGTGATCGGGGCTCATGGCATCGAGACAGATATCCTCGAAGACCGCTGCGGCACGCTGATAGGAAAAGTTTCGCTCGACGTGATCCCGGGCCGCGCGTGACAATGAACTGCGCAATGGAGCTTCCCGCAGGACACGGATCAGAGCCCCGGCCAGGGCTTCGGGTTCATCGGCAAGCAGGCAGTGCTTGCCGTCCTCCACCGGCAGGCCTTCAACACCAATGCGGGTCGACACGACCACGCCACCCATCGCCATCGCCTCCCAGACCTTCAGGCGAGTTCCTCCGCCGACGCGCAGGGGAATGACAAAGGCCGCTGAACCCCAAACCCAGGGCCGGGTTTCCGGAACCCACCCGGTAAAGGTCCACGCATAGCCCCGCCGTCGGGCCTCTTCAACCAGGCCAGCTGGCGGGTTTCGTCCGACGACGACCATGGATGCTGACGGTTCCGCGCTCTGGACCTTCGGCCAGACCTCACGCAGCAGGAACTCGATGCCATCGATATTGGCCATCCAGTCCATTGACCCGGTAAAAACAATCTGGGCGTGGTCGGATGGTGGCCGGTATTCGAAGAAATCGAGATCTACTCCCGTTGGAATCACCCGGACCTTTCTTGCCTGGTACTCAGCAGAAAACGCTGCGGCGTCCCGCTCGGAAACGGCCACAACAGTGTCGGCCCGGCTCATGACCGACCGCTCGTAGCGCACCATTTTGGCACGCTGATTTTCCCACACTGCCCGCCGGAACGGATCCCGGCTGACATCCCGGTGGCGCGCGAAGATTTCCGCTTCCACATTGTGGGTGAACAGGACTATCGGAACCGGCGCAGAGTCCGCCGGCATCAACACCATCGCGTGGGGAAAGTCGACGACCACAACATCAGGGCTCTGCACCAGAAGTTCACGAATGACTGCCGTGCCGGACCTGGAGCGATCCGTGACCACGGGAACAGGCAGGCTGGAAATCAGATGCCGGAGTCGGGCCAGAGAGAACATCCGGCCGCGCTCGGCAACGGGCCAATGCACGTAGGTGTCAGCCAGTTCCTGAATCTCGGCACCCCAGGTGGCAATTTCCCGGCGAGTTGCCGGTGAAGCAAGCACTGTTTCGAAGCGGCCCCCACGGAGGCCTCTGAGAATCTGCGTTGTGCGAATCCTGGCCCCGGTGTCTACCGGGTGCAAAAACATGGTGGAAATAAACAGGAGTCTCGGCCTCGACTTCGGTACCTTCGAACCCGCCAGTCCAATCGGAACGACTGTTTGCCCCACAGCCCCCGGTTGCAGCGCGTCTGCGTGCTCGTCCTGTGACATGCCCCCGCCCTCAGCCTGCATATGCGTCAAGATCCGAATCGCCCATGGTCAGGTACCACGCACCCGGGTCCAGGATGAGCTGGCTGTCGGGCTCATCCAGCCCGCCAGTGGCAACAAGGAACTGATGCTGGGCCTGCCGGCTCCGGAAGCCGAACTGCTGAAAGCAGCGCTCCAGACGCAAATGAGCAAGAAAGCACACGACGCTTACGGCACCCATTCGGCGCAATTCCATAACTGACTCAACGAGCAACCGACGACTGGCTGACTCATCAGATGGCCGGACCACGAGATCCACAATGAGTCCGCGGCGATAGCGGTAAACAGCGTCGGGCTCCCTGATCATTAGTACTGCGATGCCTGCAACTTCGCCCTCCCGTCGCAGTTCCAGACAGGTAAAGGCTGCCGTTGGCCGCTGCTGGTACTTCCACGTCAGGTAGGCCGCATCCCGCACCACTCCACAGGTAACCTCCTCCGCCATCTGCTGCCAGAGCACATCGTGTTCGTGGCCAAACCGCTCTACCCGGGCGATGGACCAGGACCCCCGGCTGCGCCAGCGCTGCCACTCGAAGGCGCAGCGGTCTGCCAGCGCCAGAAAGCCGGCAGCAGCCTCTGCGACCAGTGGTGGTAGTTTGTTGCGCAGGTCGAAACCATGCTTCACCACGAGCATAAAAACCGGCAGTGTCCGCACCAGATGCCAGCCCAGCGCGAACTGCAGCTCCCGCATCTGCTCGGTCTGGCCAAGTGACAGGTTACAGGGCAGTTCCTCCAGGGACTTCCGGACCAGCATGGGACCGATGGCTGAGCCCCGCACTTCATTGGCCGCCATTGTTTCAACAAACCAGCCCGTGACCAGACTGCGGGTGCCGAACTTCAGGCGGACAGGAATGGCACCTTGGTGAGCAACCACCCTGCTGTTCCGCCGGTACATCCAGACCAGCGGCGCAACTCCAAGGCGCACTGCGGACTCAACAAACATCCAGCGCCAGTTCGGGAGAATGGTTTCAGGTGGCCGGGCAGGATAGGCCTCCCGCTGAAAGGCATAGACCTCAGACTCGAGATCTGCGGAATAGCCAACGAAGCCCTTCGCAGGCCGGGTGGATTCGTGCGTGGATTCGGTCACTGGATCTGGTTCTGCAGGGGCGGAGACAGGGAGGCGGATTAAAAGCGCAGTCCGCCGTCCAGATCGAGGACGCGGCCAGCAAAATAGTCATTTTCCATGATGAACTGTATCGCGTGGGCGAACTCATCCAGCGTCCCGAAGCGACCCACCGGCGACTCGCTCCTGATGCGCTCCAGGAACATGGCGGGCACATTCCTGGTCATTCCCGTCTCGACGAATCCCGGACTGAGGGCCGCAACCCGGATACCGTAGGGTGCAAGCTCCTGCGCCCAGGTAACCGTCAGTGACGCAACGGCCGCTTTGGTGGCAGCGTAGGCGCTCTGACCCGGATTTCCAGAGCGCACGACTGAGGAGACATTCACGACCAGGCCCTTCCGCCGGGCGTTGATCATTGCCGTGGCCACTGCGCGCGTCATGAGAAACGTGCCGGTGAGGTTGCTATCAAGGGTTTCCTGCCAGTCCACGATGGAGTGCTGCCGCACGCGCTTGCCGAGACGCGAAACCAGAGTCTGGTCACGCAACACGGCCGCATTATTTATCAGCACCTGGATGCCGCCAGACTCAGCCTCGACCTGGGCAACGACCCGGTCGACATCGTCCGGCTTGCCCACGTCCCCGGGGAGCCAGCCGATCTGGCCTCGGGGATCGGCCAGGCTACGGCAGTGGTCCAGCGCTTCGCCGTCCCTGTCGACCACCCAGACTCGCGCGCCCTGATCCCGGAGGTGGCAAGCCACGCTGGCGCCGATCCCGGACGCCCCACCAGTAACCAGGACAGTCGCACCCGCCGGATTCACGCATGTGACTCCTGGGGGCGATCAATGATCTTCACGATATCCGCTATGGACTCCACCTCAATGGCGTCCTCGACCGGGATGTGAGTACCGAATTGCTTCTGGATCTCAGCCATCAGACTGACGTGGCCAAGCGAATCCCAGCCATTGATATCACCGGGGCCAGTACTGTCGCTAAGCTCGTCCGGACTGCACTTGAAAAGATCGGCCATCAGGGCCTTTAGCTTCGTGTTGGTCTCACTCATGGAACTCTCCGACTGATTGTCTTGCTGTGCTAACGGCGCGGCTGGCTAACGACCCGCCTCGCTGCGGACCACGAAACGCGTGAGCCGGGAGACCAGACCGATGCCGTCCCACGGATTCTCGAAATGATTCCCCTCCCCCGGATTAGGAAACCGGCATACGCCTCGCCAGGCAGCCTGCTCGGAGAACGCGGCCAGATCCTGAGGTGGTAGCTGCACCACGCAGGTCTGGGCATTCTCAGGAACGAAGGGATAGATCTCGTCCAGCGACTGATAGGGCACCACTTGAACGAAACGGTTGGCGCAGTCGATGCCATCCGCCGGCGCCGCCATAATCGCCACCGTCCACTGGGTGCCCCCGTCACGCAGCACCGTACCGCCGGACAGGATAGCCCGGGACCGGTCCAGGCTGATGCGAAATGTCTCGGCAAAGTCCAGGCCGTGCCGCCGGAAGGCCGCACTCTGGCGTGCGAAGGCCTCCTGGAACAGCCCCATGAAGGCGTCGAAGCCCGCCTCATCCGGGACTCCTTTGACGAAGACGACTTGGGGTGAACTGCAGGCCAGCTGGTCGAAAATGACGATATCCGTGACCAGGCGGGTAACGGCAGTGGGCTTGATGACGGCCGGATCAATCACGGCCATGCTCATGCGCGGTCCGAACACAACATCCTCGCAGTCCCACCGGGTGGGCAGGCCACGGATCGCATCGACCGCATCCCGCCCCCCCCAGGCAATGCGAACATCGGCCGCCAGGCTCATGGCATGCTGGGCCTCCGTGTGATTCCTGTCGAAGGTAACCACCAGCGTCTCGTCACTGATGATCCGGCCGACGGGTGACTGGGCGGCCAGAGAGCGCAGCAGCGGTGACATCACGTCGCCCTGGCGGGAGCTGAGCCGGATCGCGTTGGCATTGCCCAGGGCGGCGCTGACTGCCCAGGAAAACACTGCGAGCAAGGGCACGTTGCCGGCCACCCAGTGGCAGACCAGGCCTCGGGGCAAGAGGCGCAGGCTTTTCCTTGGACCGATGGCGACGAACTGGCTCAGGGCATCGGGGGCCGGAACCTCCCGGGCAATCAGGCTGCGAAGATTGTCCTCGCGCAGGAAGGCGCTCAGGAATGCGAGACCATCCGCAGGGAGACCCTCGCGAAGGTTGCCGGCACCGGACAGCAGCGCCTCAGAGAGGCCATGCAGCGCCGCGAGCCGCTCATTGACCCCCGCACTGGCCTGCCGGGGGGCGCTCCGTAATGCTGCCAACTGGCCAGCGAAGTCTGTCCCCGGAGATGCCGGGGTCCACACAGGCTCAACGGCGGGGGACATCGCTGCACCCCCGGACTTCGGAGCGCGGCGCGCGACCCTCGAAGAGAAAAGACTTCCCGGGACGACCACAGGGGCAGCCGTCTGCGTGCACGATGCGTCCCAGGTCTTCGGTTAACACGCTGTGATTCGGGGCCGCCAGCGGGAGACAGCTGATCAGCTGGATCAGGCCAGATTCGCCTGTTGGCGCTGGCGCGAGAGTGTCGCCGCGTCGTGTAATCACATCCGCCCAGTAGGGCACGTGTTTGTAGCCCTCGGAACAATCCGGGTACGGCATGCCGATCTGCTCCACCGCCCCATAGAAGTCCACGACTCTGTCCGGGCGCAGGCCCCAGGGGCCCGAGACCACTCCATTAAACACCGGTTTGCCGACCGCGAGTTCCACGAGCTTCTTCCAGCCACCACTGTGGAGGAGCACCGAGTCCGGATGAGCTCGCGGCAGGTCCAGACTGGCCATCTGCCGGTGGGCGTTGTAAAGCATGAAAGTGAAGCCGTAGGCGATGAATGGAGCGTCGCCGATCTTGGCGAGAGCCCGGTGCAGGGCATCGGGATCAAGCTCTGGTCCGTCGCGGCCCTCGCGGAGTACAAAGTGGAATTCAGTTGCCAGGTGGGCAAGCGCCAGGATAGCTGCGCCCCGGGCACTGAAAGCCTTGGCGCCTCGCACCGTCTCTTCGAGGTCAAAAACAATGTACGGGCGGCGCTCTGCGCCGATGAAGTCGGTGAGGATGAGGTTGGCCGAACGGGACTGCCGCTTCCGGCTGGCCTTGTCGATGTAGATTCTGGACGCCTGCGTCGACGTGGTTGCGGAGGACCGGACCACGGCCACCTCACCTGCGACTGACTTCAGGTCGTACTCCTTAAATACCGTAACGGGTACAAACGGGTAGCGCTGTACGTAGTCACCGTCGCCGCCGCCATACTGCTCCCAGTCAGTCAGCAACCTCGCGTAGCCGGGACACCGCTCCCGGTGGTACTCCAGCAACTCCGCCAGTCTCGACGCAAGGAAAATGGCCTTCTCTGCGGCGGGCATGGCAAAGGGCGCCAGGCCCGGCACGAACAGCTGAAGTTCCGGGGCTGCGGCAGCCTGGCCAGGCACCGGCAGCTCTCCATTAGTGGCCATTCAGGTGATCTCCCGCACTGCGAGACTGGAATCGTTCGGCGAGAGGCGGGATCTCTGGAGCTTGCCATTGGCTGTCATCGGAAACTCTGTAACCTCGAAATATCGGCTCGGCACCTTGGCTGCCGGGAGTCGGCTCGACAAGAACTCGACAAGCACCCTGCGCAGGGTGGGCTGCCGTAACTTGATGTACGCCGCGGCCACCATACCCCGCTGAGCGTCCTCGAGGCCACTGATGGCACAGGCTTCCACGTTCGCGTGCGTAGCAAGTACCCGCTCGATCTCGAGAGGTGCCACCTTCTCGCCCCCTACATTGAAGACGTCATCGCGCCGCCCCACGACGTAAAGGTAGCCACACTTCAGGTAACCCAGGTCTGCCGAGAGCAGGAGGCCGTCAGAGGTAAATGCGGCCGCAGTTGCCTTGGGATCATTCAGATAGCCTGCGAACACGTTGGGGCCCCGGACGGCGATGATTCCCTGTTCGCCATCCGGCAGTGTGGCGAGAGTGACCTCATCCAGCACCCGGATCTCCAGCCCTGCGATTGGCCGGCCACAAGTAGGCTCCCCGAATTTTGGGTCGTCGTCCCGAATAAAGGACACCCGTGGTGTCGCCTCGGTCATGCCGTAGTTGTCGAAGAACACCGCACTGGGAAAGATCTGCCGGATTTCGGGCAGGAGGCCCCGGTCCATTGCAGCGCCAGCCGAACAGATGACGCGGACCGCTGGCATTGAAATTGGTGTCAGACGGCGCATCGTGCAGAGTGCCTGGTAAGTGGTAGGCACACCGCAGAAAGTCTGCAATTCGAGTTCGTTGACCGCGCGCGCAAACTTTAAGGGATTGCGCAGACTGGCAAACAGGCGGCTGCGACCCCCCACAGCAAACATGCAGAACAACTGGGAGAGCAGCGCGTAGCTGTAGTGCAGAGGGAGGACTATCGCTGCCGATGGGTAGTCTTGGTAGTTCAGGTAAGCCCCGATCGCCTGAACAGAGTGCGCAAGGTTCGACTGGGAGACCACGACGCCCTTCGGCACACCGCTGGTTCCGGAAGTGAATAACACCAGCGCCGGCAAAGCGGCGTCCCGCCTGTCGAGACCGGGGCCACGGTGGGCCTCTGCCTCGTCAACGGTGACGAGCGCCCAGTCGCCACAGGGTTCAGCCAGCTGACTGATCAGAGCCTCCGGCGCCAGGGGATCGATCGGGACAGCCACGTTGCCGCTATAGGCAATCGCACACAACAGGCGCACAAAACCCACCGTGCGTTCGGCCGGCAGGAGCAGAAAGCGGCCGGTGCCAAAGCGCCGCGTCAGCCCCGAGGCAACGACCTGGGCCTCGTCTCGGAGTTGGCCGTAGGTCACCGCCCGCTCGTCGTCTACCAGTGCGATGCGCGAGGGATCTGCGGCGTCGAGCCAGTCTAGGAAGTGACCCGGCACAGCCCCTCCACCGTCTGCTGTACACCCGTCAGGTAGGTCAGCAGTTCCTGGCTGTTCTCAGGCCGGCGGGGGTTCGATCGGATCGCAACATCCTGTTGCATGCGAGCCGCCACGGCACGGCGGTAGGCCTCGTCTCCAAGCCGCCAGACCGCGGAGTCGGGGGCGATGCCGGCCAGAGCATCAGCCACAACGGGCTTCACCCTTTCGGCCAGTTCGTTAACGTCCCGCAAACCGAGCCGCTTAAGCAAACCAGTCATCTGGGCTGTGCCGCCGTTGAAGCGCAACCCATCGAGGAGACCACTGGCGTTGGCCTGCCCGTGGGGCACACCATCCATGGCCAGAGCATGGGCAGCCGCGTGCACCACACCTACAGAGCAGTTGGCTGCAGCCACACCGCCCAGGAAGCTTGCCTCAAGCAGCCGTTCCAGTCGGCTTGGCGATGGCGGTGCCGAGTAGTGGGCGAGGATCGTGTGCAGCGCGCTGATGGCCGCCTCTTTCCCAAGAGGGACCGGGACCAGGGACAGGAAACCTTCAATGGCATGACTGAGTGCGTCACACAAAAAGCCCGCCAACTGGGCGCGACCGAGACTCTCCAGGAAGCGTGCGTCGAGGACGACGCGATCAGCCATGAAAAATGGCGTGACCACTGCGCTCTTCGCACCCCCGGGCAACTGGAACACTGCGACGTCCGCCGCCTCGGCTCCGGTACCGCAGGTGGTGGGAACCAGCCAGAATCTGGGGCGGGCGGAGCCCGGATCCTGACTGCGGAGCTGGCCGGTCAGGGGGTCGAGCAGCCCGGCCTGGGTGGCCCATGCGAGGCGGGCCCAGTCGAGCACCGAACCGCCGCCGATTGCCACCAGTTGTCGAGCCGGGTGGCGGTCAAGAAACCGGGCCGCGGCGGTAACACCCGCGGCATCAGGCTCGCCAGGTGCCTTGGTGAGATGATTTTCCGGCCCGAGGCGGACGCCAGCACGGTCGAGTACCCGGGCGATCAGCGCCGTGGCTGCCGGCGCAGCCGTCGTCAGAAACACCATTTCCGACACTCCCGGGTCCTCGGCCAGGACGCGCAGAGACCCCGTGCCGCTGGTCACTGACGCGGCGTGGCGGAAGACAGGAAAAGTTAACTTTATCTTGGCCATACACGCTATCCGGTGTGCATTCTAGCAGTCCGGGTGCCGGGCTTAATGTGACGCCATCTGCCATCTACCGGGGCACCGACCGGGGCCAGAATGCTCCCTAACGACCGAGACGCAGCGCCCAGACCCTCGTGGGCTCACTCTCGAAAAAGCTCCCGCTCACCAGGACAAACACGTCCAGCTTCGGCGAGTACACCAGGGTGTAGTTAATCTCCAGCGGCGGCAGGTCAGCCCCCTCGATCCTGAGCCAGCGGTCACGACCATAGTCGTAGAGGCAAGTGATGTTGCGCCAGCCAGCTACGTCGGGGGGCAAGACCAGGGTCATCCCGCGCGAGGAATCGTAGGCGGCCGGGAAGTAGTGGCCTCCGCCTGCAGGACAGAGATCGCCGCCCGGCGAGCGCCGCTGCCACTCGCCGCGCTGCCCGGGCACCGACCCAGGTTTATAGACCCAGACATCTCCGGCACCGAGTGGCCTGCCAAACACCAGCATCACGCCATGCCGACTGTCGAACTCCGCATTGAACCAGCCCCAGTGGTGCGTCTCCGACGTCGCCAGCTGCCACTCGCGGCGGTCTGGCCCGAGTTCCCAGACACCGATCCGGGGCAGTTCGTCTTCGCCGCCCAGGCGCACGAATGGCGTGGCAACAGCCGTGGATGAGTACGCAATGACGGTGTTCCGCAGCGGATCGTAGACGGCGCCGGCGGCAAAGAAGTTGGGCAACCCGTCCTGCAACTCCGGCGCCATTCGCCACTGCCGATTCTCGAGCGCGTACGTCCAGGCCGGATCGGTCTGGGCACCGGGTGCCGGAACGAAGCTGTGCTTGGCGCCAGAAAAGACCATGACCGAATCAGCCGACAGGTCATAGATCATCGCGTCGTAGATGTGCATTGGCCAGGGCTGCAGTTGCTGGAGCCCTGCCACCCTGCGTCCCTTGGCGTCCGTGCGCATGGCGTAAGGGGGCGACGGCGGCTGGTGTCCGATCCACCTAAGGTCTCGCAGGCGCAGCTCGTAGATCGCGTTATCGAAACTCACCAGGTGCTCATCGGCACCGAACAGAATCAGACTGTCCCGGGATTGGTCGTAAACGGACCCCGAATGACTCCACCTGAATGGGGGTGCCGGGCCCAGCGTCACCGGCATCTCGATCCAGCGATTAACGGGCAGCTTGAGTTCCCAACCGGTGCGGAGAGCCGCTGGCTGCGTGCGCAGAGCTTCCAGATCGACGCTGGCTGTCAGTGCCGCGCCCAGGGCAAGGCAGGCCAGCACCACTGCATATACGGACCACGCCGGAACTCTTTTACCGTCCACTGTCCTGCCCGCCTACCAGAAGTGCGCCAGACGCGCGAAGGTCAGGGCCCAGGCCGGTGCTGCGAGTAGTGCGAGGGCCGCCAGCAGGGCCGCCAGCAGGGCCAGGACACTGGCCGGGTCCCGCGGCCGCCGGACAGCAGCGACGGCCTCTGCCAGTCCGGAACCGAGCGCCACGACCATCACCACCCAGGGAAGGGTGCCGCCCAGGGCCGTCAGCGCCGGGACGGCGACCGGCAACACCAGCACGGCCGTGGCCGGTGCCCGCAGCCACCGCCCAAGGATCAACATCACCGCCAGCAGCGCCCACCCGATCAGCGCCGGACCGACGCCCAGCGCGACAACCCCTTGGGCTATAGCCTGCTGCCAGCCCAGCAGCCCCGCGGCCGCGAACAGCAATGCACCGGCAAACACCCAGAGCGTGGCAGTCCCCAGGCCGTGCAGTGCGGGACCAGTGGTCCGCACCATGACGCCCCATGCTCGATACCAGCCAAAGCGCAGGACGCAGCCGGCGAGAATCATTAGGACCAAAAGTGCAGCTGCTTCGACGGGCCGTGCAAAACCAAAAAGCACCAGCGCGGCGCTCAGGGCGAGCGCAGCAACCAGCAGCAACGTCGGCAAGTAATGCCCGGCTGCCTGTACCTTAGCGCCCCGTCGGCGAAGCACGGGCAACAACGCCACTGCGGCCGGGGCGGTGGCGATCAGGAGCGGAACGACCGTTCCCGCCCACAACGTCGCCAGCCTGACACCAGCCACGAGTCCCAGCAGATAGAGCAGAAAGCCGAAGGGCACTAGGGAGCGCGCCAGGTGCCGGACGGAATCCGGGAGCAGGGCTACCTGGACAGATTGCGGGCCGGGGCGCTCTTCGGCTGCGCCAACCTGCCAGAGCGCCAGGGCGATGCCTGTAAATGCCAGCGCACCGAAGTCGCTCCCGGCAACGATGTTCCAGGCGAACTGGGGCATCGACAGGTAGCCTTCGTCGCCTGAACCAAAGACCAGGAGCCCTGCAGCCACCGTGATCACCAGTGCCGGCAACCAGGTCGAGCCTGGCGGCGGAAACCCCAACAGGGTCGTTTCCCCCGCAGCGCTCGGGCTGACTGCAGTTCGGCGTGTTGGCCAAGCCAGCAGTGCGCGGATCACTGCCAGGCTGGCAGCGATAGTCGCAAGACTCAGCGGCAGGAGTAACGAGAAATCGGGGTGAAAAGCGGAGCGGCCAGCAGCAAGATTTCCTCCCAGTTGCTGCCCGACCAGGGTGACCGCAAGCGTCAGGGGCGCTAGCAACAGCGCGGCCCTTCCCACCCACCCGGTGCCCGCCTGAGGCACCGCAACAAGTCCGAGGGTGAAGAAGCCCGCGACAGCCACCAGAACCGCCACGGGCTCCAGCCATTTATGCATTACGTTCAGGCCGAGGGACTGGCGAAAGACCCACTCGGCGATGGCCCCGCCGACCCCCAGGAAGATGCCCAGCGCAGCGATGCTAACGATCAAGGCAACCGTCAGTGCATCAAGCCTCGCGAGGACTGTCATGGGGCGTGGCATCGGAGCTTCCGGGCTGCCCTGCTGGCAGGCTGGTGAGGGGCAAGGGGCTTTCGGGTCTGTGAGGCTATCGACGGGCCACCATACCTCCCCATGGTATCGTCCTGAATCATGCATTCCCAGCCAACATTCATGCTCACCAGCCGGGAAAACGTCCAGCTGGCAGCCGGTCATCCTCCCATCCTGGTGCTCGTGGTAGATACTGAGGAGGAGTTTAACTGGGGGCAACCCTTCGACCGACGGGCCGACGCCGTCACCGCGATGCGGGAGATCCACCGGTTCCAGGAACTCTGCGACGGATTCAAGGTTCATCCCTGCTACGTTGTCGACTACCCGGTGGGCGCCAAAGCAGAGGGCTATCAACCGCTACAGGCGGCCGCGGCAGATGGCCGCTGTGAGATTGGCGCGCACCTGCACCCTTGGGTGAATCCGCCGTTTACCGAGGAAGTAAACGCACGCAACTCCTACCCGGGCAACCTGCCGCGGGAGATCGAGCGGGCGAAGTGCGCAGAGCTCCGCGACCAGATTGCAAAGACTTTCGGGACCGCTCCGCTGACCTACAAGGCGGGACGCTATGGCATCGGCCCGAACACTCCGCAGATTCTCAGTGAACTCGGCTTCCTCATTGACCTGAGCCCGGCACCGGGCTTCAGCTACGTGGGTGATGGCGGCCCTGACTTCACCCACCACCCAGTGGGCCCGTACCGGTTCGGCGAGCAGGATGACCTGCTGTGCCTGCCCTGCACGGGGGGCTTCACAGGGGCACTGCCGCCCGGCGCCGCTGCGTCGGCGTTCATGCTTGGCGCCCGCCCGCCCTTCCGGGGCCTGCGCTGGCGTGGCATTTTGTCCCGACTGAACCTGGCTCGCCAGGGACGGTTGTCCCCGGAGGGCTACACGCTGGCACAGAACAGGGCGTTGACCGACACGCTTCTTGCCCGGGGCATCAGGGTGTTTAACTACAGCTTCCACAGCCCCACCCTCAAGGCAGGCTGCACCAGCTATACCCGGACGACCGCCGACGTCGATGCGTTCCTGAGTCAGATCCGGAATTACATCGACTATTTCCTGAACGTCATCGGCGGCGTCGTATTGCGTCCGCTTGAGGTACGGGAGATTCTCCTCCGGCCTGCCCTCGCAGCCAGGAAGCAGTAATGTCCGTCACAGCCCTTGTCTTTCTCGCTGTCTACTTCTCGGGAATCGTCCTTGCGGTGTTCAAGCACCCCCGGTTCGGCCTGTACGCGTACTTATTCGCCTTTTACGTCCACCCACCGGGGGCGTGGTGGCGAGATGACGTTCCGGATCTGCGCTGGGCGCTGATAGCTGGCCTGATCACGCTGATAACCACCGTGCGATTGGCCAGCGACCAGCAGAAGGCCCCCTGGTATCGCACGGGTGGTGGCGCGTTTATCGTCGCCTATGTGGCCTGGATGGTTATACAGGGGCTGTGGGCCATCAGCCCGTACCATACCGAGGGCGTGGAACTCTACGCCAAGTACATCATCCTCTTTTACCTGATCTACAAGCTGGTCGATACCGAGGAAGAGATGCGCAACTTCTTCCTGGTGCACGTCATCGGCTGCGCCTATCTGGGCTGGCTGGCCTACGGCAAGACCTTCCGTGGCCGCCTCGAAGGCGTGGGTGGACCGGGTATCGACGATGCCAACACCCTCGGTATGCACATGTCCACCGCCGCAGTCTTCGGCGCAGCTCTGCTGCTGCGAGGTGGCCGCAATGTTCGCCTGCTCGTCGTCGCAGCCATGCCCTTGATTCTCAATACCGTGGTACTCACCGGGAGCCGGGGTGCATTTGTCGGTCTTCTGGCAGGCGGCATCAGCGTGTTTTTCTGCAAACCGGCCGCGAGGAAGGCGGTGGTCTATGCACTTGGCGGGCTCGCCGTCACGCTGATGATCATTCTGTCTCCACCCGATTTCATAGCCCGCATGCAAACCATTACGGTGGCAGCAGAGAATCCCGCGGAGCGTGACGAATCCGCAGATATCCGCCTCGAACTGGCGAAAGCCCAGCTCAGGATGTTCGCGGATCATCCACTGGGCGTCGGACATCACGGCACCCGCGCCCTCGCCCCCGCCTACCTTGATGAGAGCCTGCTCACGGCAAACAGGCATGGCGGCAACGGTGCGGAACTCACCCGGGGATCCCACAACACCCTGCTTGCCGTCATGGTGGACCAGGGCGTCGTCGGACTCCTGATCTACGGAGTGATGCTTCTGTGGGCTGCCCGTACTCTCATCAGGCTCAGGCGCATGGACGCGGACGGCCTGCCCTACAACCTGGCAGCCTACCGGATGTCCCTGGCCGGAGCGCTCACGATGATCCTCGTGGCAGGCATGTTTTCGAACTACATCAAGGCTGAAATTACGATCTGGTGCGTGGCGCTGCTGGCTGCACTGCAGGCTCAGGGCCTCGCTGCGGTCGGTGCTCCGCTTGCCGCCCGGGAGACCTCAGCCCCGGCCGCTGCGCCGGGCTACGCGCAGCAGAAGAACGCCTGAAAAGACCAGAACACCAGGCAACAGCCACTTGAGCAGATAGGCAACCTGCTCGGCGGAGCAGGCTCGCTTCCAGCGAACTGACGGCCCGCCAATCATGACTTTATTGTCTTGCGCATCAAACACGCGAAAAGCCTGGCGACGCACGACCTGGTCATTCCAGTAATAGGGAATGACGCTCTCCGGCGCCTTCTCCGCCTGGGCAATGCTGAAAGGAATCACGGCGCCGTAATCCGGGTCAAGCAGGATCCATTCGCCTTTGCCCACGTCAGCTGTCGCCACGGTATGGCCACCCAGATCAACAAAGCCTGCGGGCAAGCCTCGCCGCGAGAGGAAGTCCACCAGGGCCAGTGACTGCTGGCCACAACGCCCGACCCCGCGCTCCAGCGTCCGGCGGTAGCTGCAGAATTCGTAATCCTGATAGGTGTCGGGCTTGAGATACGCCAGCGCGAACAGCAGATAATTCTCCCAGACGGGGACAGTCGTATGCAGGCGGTGGGGACCGAGACGCACGACGTCGTCGGGGTCCAGGTGGGCGATACCCTCGTGAAAAATACGAGTCGCCTCGGTAACGAGAGTCATGGCATCGCCGTTCGGGATCGCATCCAGACGGGCGATACTCTCAGCGTAGGGAAGCGTGACCGACCCTGCGAAGTCCCGATACCCGACGGCATCCGGCGCCCGCAGCGAGGCAAACAACACGCCGTACAGATTCAGTGCCAGCAGCGCCAGTCCGACGGCCGTAGCGGCGAGACCCGGCAGCAGCCAGCGTGGTCGTTCAGTGGCTCCCGTCCCGACTGGTTCGGTTCGCTCACCACCCACGTCGTGCAACTCCACCGTTCAGGTATACCAGGTCCATAACGACTAGCCCCGATCCTGTACCGACAGTGAAGCCACCGCTGTCTCCCGCAGAACTTCCTCCAGCACCGCAACAAGCCTGCCGGCCTGGCGGCGCCGCGAAAACGGGGTAATCTGCTCCAGAGTGGGCTGGGGTGCGGACCCGGTTCGCAACTGCGCAATAAAGAGCCGCAGGACGCTGGAAATCTCGTCGACGTTCCTGATGTCAGCGCGACTTTCTATGCCGAGGCCACGGAGTACGTTCTCCGTCTCCCCTGCCCGGTCGAGCAAGGCAAAGATTGGGCGACGAGCATAAAGATACTCATATAGCTTGGCGGGAACCGCGTGGTTGTACGCACTGCCCTGGAAGACCAGCAGGGCATCAGCAGCAACCATCTCCTGGATCGCCTGCTCATAGGGCACGTGGGGCTCAAAACTCACCAGGTCGCTGACGTCCAGCCGCCTGGCCAGTTCCTGATACTCAGCTTCGACCCCGCTGGCGCGCAGGACCAGGCGGAAGTTCGCCGGACCGAGGACGCCCTCCGTGCGCAACCGGCCCAGCGCCTCGAAGAGCGGCCCCGGATTCCGACCATCACTCGGCATCTCACCGCTGTGCACCAGTCGCAATTGATGGCCAGACTGCAACGGCGCACTGCCTGTGTGCGTCGGAAAGTTGGTTTCATCGTAGCCGTTGGGAATCACCACCGACCGGCCGGCGAGGTGTGGATAGCGGTGCACGTACATCTGCCGCGTATGTTCCGCTGTGAAAATACAGCGCGCGGCCCGGGCAACTGCCTGTTGCTCAAGCCATCGGGTCATCCGCCAGCGACGCGAGTCCGCCGGGTACCCCTCCATGGTCATTGGATCCCGGAAGTCCACCACCCAGGGCAACCCTGAAGCACGTGCGAGGACCAACCCGACCAGGGTCGCGGTGGTAACCGGAAAGGTGGACCAGATGATGGCTGGCTTGTAGCGCCGGATGAGCGAGAGTCCGGCGGGCACTGCCCCAAGGCACCAGGAGATCCATGGATCCGGCATGGCCAGGAGGCCAAGGTAACGTCGGCGGATGGCCAGGTGGCGAGTGGCATCGAGCCCGAAAGCCCTGCAGACCGGCACATCTGCCGGGATCTCCCCGAGCTGGCTGGGGTTTTGCCTGCTGTACGCCCGGGGATGCACGGTCAGCACCACTGGACGCCAGCCGTCCTCCCGGAGGTAGCGCACGAACTTGAGCGCCCGTTGCATGCCGCTGCTCGTGGCTACCGGCGGAAAGTGAAAGGCAATGCAAAGGATGGATTTGTTCATTGAGTCAGTGCCGGGGGCCATGGTGGCCAACTCCCGGCCATCAGGCGGCAGAATAGCGCGGCCGGCAACCGTTGCCGCTCACAGCTTCGCATTTTCGCATATCCGGCATGGCGCCCTGCGGGACCGGGCTATATGCTGGGAACTCACCGGATTGTCGGTCCCCGCCATGTGGTTCCTAGTCAGCCTGATTATTGCGTCTGGCCTCTGCGCGGTCGGCTTCTATAAGCTCTACCGACGCCGGGACCCTGCAACAGGACAGCGTTCCCCAGGCCTGGTGGTGAGCCCCCTCCTGATTCTGAGCCTCGGTGCCCTGTCAACCCTTCTAGGTGGCGCAATCGAGCACAAATTCGGCCTGGTATCGGCGCTCAGTGAGCTGCGGGATACCCCAGCACCCAGCCCCCAGACCTCGGATGCTGATGATAACGACCCGGGCCTGGTCCGCCAGCTGGCGAGGAACATCCCGACTACGAGCCCGCCCCAGGACGGCTCGCTCACGGCATGGCAGAGCTGGCAAGACGAGCTGCGCAACCGGCTGCTCATTGACGTCTACCGCAATGCCGACCTGTTCAGTGCTGGGGGCACGGTGCCCGTGCGGCGCTATCGGGAATCGGTGGATGGCAAACTGACCCAGATCCGCGCCTCTATCCAGTCGAGCGACGGCACGTGGGTACCGATAGAACTACTGATCCCCAGGTCGGCCCGTCGCCTGGCGGCCATCGTCGTCATACCGGGGCATGTGGGGGTCGGCGAGTCAGGCCTGGACCAACTGACCGGCACCAAAGACTCCTACCAGCACAGCGCGGCGCGACGCCTGGCGGAGGCAGGCTTCGCGACTCTGGCTATTGAACTCCGAGGGTTTGGGCGTCTGGGCCCACCCCGGTTCCCGGAACACAAGGCCGTGGCTTACAACGCCCTTCTGGCCGGCACGTTCTACAAGGCGCTGATCATCCGGGACATCAAGGCGGCCACTGACTACCTCATGGCTCGTCCCGAAATCGACCCGGACCGCATGGGCATTGCCGGCGCGTCCCTCGGCGGTGAGCTGGCGGTAGCCTATGCCGCTCTCGACCCGCGGATGAAAGCGATCGCTTTCCAGTCGTACGGAGGCTCGTCAGGCAACTTCAAGGCGGCGACCGGCGGCCTGGCATTCGACCCCTGTCATCTGATTCCTGGCAGCAGTCGCTGGTTCCAGCAGGAAGATGTGTTTGCCCTGCTGGCACCGCGACCCACCCTGGGCCTGCGGGGCTCGAGCGAGCCCTTCGCTGATCCCGCGTTTTCTGCCGCCCTGGAGAGCGCCTGGGCCGGGCTTGGCGCTCCGGGCAACCTGGAGCTCGGCAGCACGCCCGGTGGCCACGAATTCGCCGTGGGCCCAGCGATCGCCTTCTTCAGCGAGAACCTCACAGGGAAGCCAGAAACATTCTAAGAACGAACTCGTAACGCCATGTATTGATTGATTTTTACTTTCAGGACCAAGCGGGGCATTGGGACTTACCGATTATTAGCCGTCGCCACAGGCTTTCGGCGCAGGGATAATTCCTATTTAAAACATGACGTTGTGCGTGAAGCGCGGTGCGCCGGGCCGAAATCCTGCAGTGCAGTGCGCAACTTCCCGGGAACATTCCTGGTGGACCTGATAACGTTTGCCGATCACACGCGTGACTCCTTGAATCAATAGGGGCAGCACAGACCGGTCTTTTCTGCGAGTCACCAGCTCTGCTGCCAACCGCTAAAGTACCTAGGTCTAAATCTTATGTTCATACGCGAACGGTATCGTAGACAAATCGTTGGGAAGTCATCCGGGTCACGCTCGCATTTGTGACGCACTTCCCTACGCGTATCGATGTGCTGGACGAGAATTGCCGCCGACAAAGGCAAACCATCCGAAAGGATGGGACGCAAAGCCACCGGTCTAAAGGATTCGTCCCAGGACAGCGGGGTTGCCAGACAGGTTGCGGAACCTTGGCCCCCATGGGTCGTGGTCCCTTGACCCGCCTGCCAGCTCCCGCAGAGCTGCTCGGTTTACCCGGCTGTGCTTGCGTCCTCGCGTCGACTCGTTCCGTTAACACGGGCTGATTGAGGACATCTACAAAGCTATGGCAAGGGAATGCTTTAGGTTCTGGCACCGGCGGATAAGCGCCGGTTTGTTCGCCGCCACTGCGGCACTGATTCTGGCCGGTTGCGGCAATGACTCGAGCTCCGGACCCACGGCTGGCCCAACTGATGGGCAAAGCGCTCCGACTATTGTTGGCAGCCCGGCGTTAACCGCTATCGTTGGAACGCGCTACAGCTTTGTACCCAGCGCCAACGATATTGATGGTGACTCACTGACGTTGTCTGTCCAGAACCTGCCGGCCTGGGCTGCTTTCAACGCCACCACGGGGGAGATCAGCGGGACCCCGGACGTGGGCAACACCGGCGGTTACCCGGGAATAGTGGTCCTGGCCTCTGATGGGGTGAACACGGCTGCCCTCCCACCCTTCCGCATCGACGTTCAGCAGGCTGGCGGCTTTTCCGCCACGCTCAGCTGGCTACCGCCAACGACCAACGCCAATGGGACTACGCTTTCTGATCTCGCGGGCTACCGCATATTTTACGGTACGCAGTCCGGCAACCTCGCCAATTCACGACAAGTCAACAATCCCGGCATTGCCACTGTCGTTATCGACAATCTGAGTGCAGGAAGGTACTACTTTTCTGTAGCCGCCTTTGACGTCAACGGCAACAGCAGCAGCCGCTCTGCCGAGGTATCGGGACTAATCGGCTGAGCGCCACTTAACGCTCGCGGATTGGATCACGGATGATCGATCAACACGACCAGCTCCCAGAGGACAGACACCATGGCGCATAGACACATTGCACTCCTTACACTCGTTGCTCTCGCGGCGGCTTACATCGGCGCTGCCGGAGCAGCGACACCGGAGGCTGACTTCGCGGCGCGGTGTGCTGCTCCGGGGGTGCTGAAGTGCGTGGGATTCGACACGCAGCTTGATGTGAACCGAGGCAAGACCGCGACGGCAGGCCCGGCAGACGACGTGCCGTCCCCTAACGCCGTCCCGAATAACATCATCAACGGCAGCTACTACCCCGGCTGGGACACCACGGGACCGAAAGCCTCCGGTGCGGGGGCGCTGCGCCTGTCAACCAACCCAAATGCCGCGAACGGTGCCCAGCAGTCGGGGTTCTGGAAGTTTGGGACTGACGGCAATGAGGCGTGGGGACAGTCTTTCGGGGCCAACACGGACTTCTGGGTGCAGTACCGGACCTACTTCTCTCCCGAATACGCGGCGGTCAACTGGGCTGTGGCAGGCGGCGCGGGGAGCGGCGGGAACAAGAACTCCGTGATCTACGCCATCAAGTCGTGCGGAGACTTGGAAATCTCGACGCAGGACATCTACGCTCGCGGCTACTTCGCCAACTACGCGAACTGCGGCGGGCAGAATATGTACCAGTGCCCAGTGGGGGTCGCTGGCAGCTCATGCCTAAGTTATAACACGGGCTACTTCGCCCAATTCGCGCAGGGGAGGCCCTTCGATAACCACATGTACACCTACGGGCCGAACCTTGCGGACTTCTGGTGCGTCCGGGACCGGGAGACAGACTCTCTTTGCCCGTTCGTTGTGAACCGCTCTGGGGCGTGGTGGACCTTTACCTACCATGTGACAGTCAAGGCTCCTGGGGTTCTGGGTAGTCGGGTCGAGACGTGGGTCAGTCGCGGCAATGGTGAGCCAAATCGCAAGATGACGGACTTTACCTTCCCGTGGAACTACGCCTCGGGAAATTCTTTCCGCAACATCATGTTAAGTCTGTACATGACGGACAAGCGGGCCACGGCCAGCAATCCGCTTACCCATGTGTGGTACGACGAGCTGATCATCTCCACGCAGCAGATCGCTTTCCCCGGCGCGGTTGCGTCGGGCCCGCAGGACACGGTACCTCCAGCCCCTCCCTCGGGCCTGTTCGTGCAATAGCGAGTATCTCGGGCAACGTCAGGGCAGATTACGGACAATCTTTGGTCCGATGGTATTCGCGGCCCACAGCGGCAGTCTTTTCCACAGGCTGATGACCAGCGCGAACTTGGGATTGGCGGGTGATAGCCCCGGCATTGCCTGTCCCGGGGCCAGCCAGTAGTGCCAGTACAGTTGCTGGGGCCTGGCGCCCCACTGGGACTTGAACTTGTAGGTCCCCGCGTCCACGGAAGACCGGCCGAAGTCGAACTGGCGGACGCCTGATTCAATGGCGTCCTTCAGTACGCTCCAGTAGAGCTGCATGTTTACCCCCACGCGATTGAACTCCCGGAGTGAGGACGCCCAGGGAATCTCCAGCCGGTCACCGTGCCGCAGGGTGAAGCCGGCCGCAACGGGCTGACCTTGCAGATAGACCACCGCAAGCCGGGCTGTCGAGGGCAGACGTTCCGCGATGCTCCGGAACAGGGACTGGGCATAAACCGGGGTGCCCAGGTCCCGCATGTTCTGCGCAAAGACCCGGTAGAAGTCTGGTACCAGCTCGGCGCCACCGAAGCGAGTGGTCGCCCCTTCCCGCTCCGGCCGCTTGATCTGGGCGCGCAGCTTCGAACCAAGCGCTGTCCACTGCTCGTCGGGGGTGGGCGCCAGATCCAGTAGCATGGCTACCTTGTCGGTGCGCACAGGCCAGCCGGCCCGGGGCTGCTGCTCACGAAGCTCAACATGACTAACACCCAGACGCTCCGCAAGCCCAATGGCTGCGCCCAGCAATGCCCCATCGGCCTCCGGTCCATCAGACAGTAATCCCCCATCGTTGAAGAAAGGTAGCGAAACCAGGAAATCACCAAAAAGCATGCTCTTCAGGCGCACAAGGGGCAGTACACCACGCCAGACACCGGGGGCATCCCTGGCGGCCAGGTAGTAGACCTGGCAGCCGAACTCCCGGGTCATGATCTCCCGCCACTGCCAGGCGTGGTAGACAGACGACGACGGGTGGGCAGCTACAAATGCGTCCCATTGGGACGCGCCGTCGGAGCCAACTTCAGACACGTGCATGGAACCAGGCATAGTCGACTCAGGCGAGACCAAGCACGCGATCAAACCTGTCCCAGGAAAACTCACACAACAGCCTGTCCAGGCGACCCTCAGTCTTGTGCAGATTGTTGTAGTGCCGGAAGCGCGACTTCCAGGAGGCGCCCTGGATGCGGGGCTGGTCCGGATCGACTTCCCACGGGTGCAGGTAAAAATAGCAGGGATGACCGTCACCGTTCACCCGCCGCATCGCCCAGCGGAACAGGCCGTAGGGCAACAGTCGGAAGTATCCACCACCGCCGCAGGGTAGCCGCAGGCCGGCCATCTCAAGGGTCGTAATGGGGCACTCGGTCAGGCTGGTTCCCTCGGGCCTGAAATTGAACCGGGGAGCATCCGGAAAACCGTAGATGTCGTGCCGGACAGGATTCACGCTGGAAGAGTAACGGTACCCCGCCCGGTCGAGTTCCTCAAATGCCCACTGGTTGCGCTTCACGATCGAGAAGCTTGCCGCCCGGTAGCCGAGCACCGCCTTGCCCGAAGTGTCTTCGAGGATCGCCTTGCTGCGCCGGACGTCCTCAGCGAACTCCACACGGGTCTGTCGGAACGCCGGTATGTGCCGGCAGCCGTGGCTCCCGAGTTCGTGGCCTGCCGCGACAATCCGTCGGATCAAGGCCGGGTGCTGTTCCGCCACGCAACCAAGGGTAAAGAAGGTGGCCTGCACCCCGCGCCTGTCGAACAGCGCTAACAGACGTTCGGTATTGGATACCACCCGGGAGGAGTGCCGGTGCCAGTCAGTGCTCTGAATCTGCTGGTCAAAGGCGGCTACGTGGAAATGCTCCTCCACATCCACCGACATCACATTGACGATGGGGGCCGCAGTACTCAGAACGACCGGCCGACTGTCACGCCGACCTGACTCTCGCTGTAGTTATTGTCGTCATCAGATGAGCCCTTGATCTGATCGTGGGCCACCCACCCCGTGAGCAGGGTGCGCAGACCAAGCTGGTAAGTACAGCTCAGCCTGCCCCAAAGTTGAGTATCCGAGTCAGCTGCGGGCGTATCCTTGTTGAAGTCCCGGTTCGCGAAGTATGCGTCCAGAATCAGATTTGTTCGGGCTCCCAGCTGATAGACCCAGCGCGCACTGGCGCCGGCCTGCACGTTGTCGCCAGGATTGGTCACTCCCTCCTGGGGAATATTGATGGTCTTGTCGTAGAACACGTTGAACGCCACCGTGTTCCGATTGAAAGATCGGGACACTGCCACACCTCCGCTCTTCTGCAGAAAGTAGAAGCCCGTGCCGGGGGCAACCAGGTCGGGCGGCAGTTCAGGACCTGGCGGCGGCGGCGGCTCTCCCGAGTCGGCCGCAGGAAACGCCAGTGAATCATCGATGCCTTCCGTGGTTTCGGGCTCTTCTGAATAGAAAGCCCGAATGAAGTCTGCCGGGCTGTTGCCATACCGGTACTCAAAGCTGCCTGTCCAGGTCGAGCCAAAAGAGCGCCGCCCACCGGAAGCCTCGAAGGCCGAGCGGGCCGTTGTCCGCCGTACACCAACGGCCCAGATGCCATCCTTCAACGCTGCGTTACTCGGATCATTGATATCGCTCTCCATGCCGCCAGTGGCGAAGGGGGCCCACCCGCCTGCCAGGTTGAGGAACAGTGAGACATCCACCAACTGATCCTTCGCGTCGGGGGACGTCTCATACTCGAAGGCTTCATACGCATGACGCAAAGACCAGCTCAGTCCGCGGTCTTTCAGGGGGCCGTCCCAGACGGTCTCGATTGTCTGGTAGTCCGTGTCCTGCAGTGCCTCGTCGGAATAGTCCACATGACCGGCAGCGGTCGTGATAACCAGGGAACTGCCCAGAATGCCCTGGTGCCACTCCGGACCGAACTGGTACTGGGTGGCATTGGTGCGATTGCCGATCTGGGCAATATTATTGAACGTGAAGGGCTGGGCCGGGTCCACCGGGACCTGCTCTGTGCCGGCAGCAGAGTTGAGGAAGAGATGCTCCTCCAGCAATTCCAGGTCCAGACTCACCGTGCCCTGGCTGTAGAACTCGGAACTCTGCGGTGACGGATCCTGATAGTAACTGTCAGGCTGATTGGGATAGTAGAGTGCCTGCAGCAGATAATCGAGGCGAAAATCGTAGCGCAACCCGGTCGATGCGATTGCGATGCTGGGCTCAGCAATCAAGACGAAGCCGCCATCTTCCTCGCCAGCCGGTGCGAGGGTGATGTTATTGGTATAGACGGAGCCCAGGGTAAGTTGGCCCGTGACTTCAACGGCCTGAGCCGGTGCCGCAACCAGGAGCATCGTCGCTGCCACCCGGGCAATTCCGGTTGCCCACGGAAGATGGCGCCGTCCCGACGGGATGGCAAGGGCAGCTTGCGGCTCAGTCTTCTGCGGAGACATCGTAACTGTAGTACCCGCCATGGCTCATGGACATCAGACGCGCCCGGGGAATCTTGTTCAGTACCAGACCGATGGGCTTGTCCCGATTGAGCAGCTCCAGCGCCTGGGATATTGACTCGCGGGACGTCTCGCCAGCCACCACGGCCACGAGTATCTGGCCAACGATAGCTGAGATGGCGCCGGCATTCGGCGTGCCGAGCAACGGGGGACAATCGAGCACTATCAGGCGATCACGGTTCTCATCGGCCAGTCGATGAACCAGGTCGCGCGCCCGATTACTGGTGAGCAACTCCAGAGAATCATCGAAACGACGACCCGCCGGAACAAACTCCAGACCTGGAACGTCACTGGGATGTATGCAGGCGTCCAAAGGCAAACTGGGGTCCTGAAGTACATCGAAGAAACCAGGCAGGCCATGCAGGCCAAGGGCGCGGCTGATAGTTGCCCTGGTGTCATCGGCATCGATGAGCAAGGTGCTGCGATCCTTCTCCATAGCAAGGGCCATGGCCAGGTTGGCCGACAGGAACGTCTTTCCGGCTCCGGGCAGGGGGCTCGTGATCATCACGACATTCGCCCGGGCATCTGCGACGGGCCCCAAGGCGCACTGCAGGACCGAGCGCTTGAGGTGGCGCAACTCGGACCGGGACACCGGATCCCCCGACTCTATCTGCAGAAAGCCACTGGCGAGCAACGGCGCAAACGCTGCCACAGTCGAAGGCCGCTGGATGACCGGTCGCGCTGGAGCAGTAGACTGCCCGGTAGCACCCACTCCCGCGGTCTGAGCCTCCGCACGACGCTCGCTTTGGGTCTGAACGGCTTTCTGGATGATGCTCATGAAGGATCTCAGGCTGGCGCGATGCCGGCCATACCGACTACCAGCAGGACGAGAAACGATACCAGCAGGCCAGAAGCAATCCAGGCAAAGGCCAGGTCGCGACGATTTATGGGCTCGGCCCGGGTCATGCTCACTGAACCGAAGATAGGCAGTCCCGTGGCCGCCCTCAGCCTTCGCCCAGAGTAGAAAACCCGATTGTGCTGATTCAGGAGAAACGCAACACCGAGACCTGCTAACAGGGCCGCTGCCAGAACTGCAGAGTACAGCAAGAGCCGATTCGGAGACGTCGGAAACAGCGGCACTCGCGGCGGCTCAATGACCTCGAACGTCGCTTTCTCCTCGTCGGCCTGGACACTCTCTGAGAGGCGGGCAGATTCAAGACGCTCGACCAGAGCATCATACTGGGCCTTCACGATGTCGTAGTCGCGATTGAGCCGATTCAACTGCGCTTCCACCTCTGGAATGGTGTCCACCGACCGCCGCAGGCTGGCAACCGTGGCCTGCCGCTGGGTGAGCTGGGATCGCAGGCTGGCCAACTCCACTTCAGTGGCGCTCAATGACGCACGCATCTGCTGATAGACCGGATCCATCCGCGTCGTTGACGAAGGGGCGGTACCTACCCTCAGCAACTCCTGGTCACGGATCTTGTACAAGTCTGCGAGTGTCTCCTTGACCCGCACCACGTCCGGGTGCTTGTCCATGAGCTTGATACGGAGTTCGGCCAGCTGTGCTTCAAGTGTCGTGATGGTGCCCTCGACGGAAGTGCGGGGGACGCCAATGACCGGATCCTGATTATTCACCTGCCGCAACAACTCGGCGCGGCGCTCTTCCAGGGACCGGACGTCAAGCTGCGTCCGCTTTAGTTCCGCATCGGCAGTGCTGAGACGCGCGAAATAATCTCCACCCTCCCCCGGCATCAGCCCGACGTTTTTCTTCTTGAACGCTGCCAGCAGAGACTCAGCTTCTTCGAGGCGCTTCTCATTCATCTTGATCTGCTGGGTCAGAAACTGCTGGGCCTGGGAAAAGTTGGTCCGGTCCTTGTCCAGCGAGTTCCCCACGAAACTCTTCAGAAGGACCTGAACGACCGCCTGGGCCATCACGGGATCATGGTCGCGATAGGAGATAACGAAAATGTCCTGGCGGGGCATTTTCGCGATGCTGACCTTCTGCCTCAGCGTGATCAGCAACTGCTCCTTCTCCTCAGGCGTCACAGCCCCGGCGGCGAGCCCGCTCTCCGCTGCGACGAGCTTGAGCTGAGGCTGACTGAGCAGTGCCTCGGTAACCAGGGCTACGTCGCTCAGGGTGTCAGAGTTGACGGTCAATTCCCGAAGCAGTGGCTTTAGCATGGTCTCCGTGTCAACGAAGACCCGGGCGCTGGCGTCGTACTGGTTTGGCAGCAGGAGCACCGCAACCCAGCCGATCGCAGCGAGGACCCAGGTGGCCGCCAGCGCAATCCAGCGATAGCGCCACATGCCAAAGACCTCTTCGACGAGGTCCGAGGTGAGCTGCCGAATGTCCATGGCCGATGAGCCCTCGGGATCCGTTCGTTAGAGCCAGGACTCGGGAATGATCAGGACGTCGCCAGGCTGCATCGGAAGGTTTCTCGACGTATCGCCGTCATTGAGCAGGTCCTGAATCCGCACGGGGATGTCCTGCTCCTGGCTGCCACTACGCCGGATGATCTTGGCGCGATTGCCCGCCGCGTTGGGGGAAAGTCCACCGACCTGAATGATTACATCGAGCAGGGTCATGTCCTGGCGAAACGGTATTGCCTGGGGCTGCACGGCCTGACCCACGACCCGCACCTGATTGCCGAATGTACCAATGAAACTCGTCACGATCACGTTGACCGTCGGCTCACGAATGTACTGGCCGATCTGGACTTCCAGATCTCTGGAAAGCTGTGTGGGGGTCTTACCGACGGCCACCACATCCTCGACCAGCGGGGTGGACACCCGACCATCGGGACGCACTGGAATCGTCACGGAGACCTCCGGGTGCTGCCAGACAAAGATCTGCAGGGTGTCGCCCGGGCCGATCACATACTCGCTCTGGGGCATGGCTGGTTCCTCAGCCATCAACGTCCTGGAGGTGCCCGAGGACTGACAGCCCGCCAGACCGAAGCCGACGAGACAAGCACCTACCATGAGCCGCGGACCAGTTGTGAAACGTGCGTTCATTCAAGTTCCCCTCCCAAGGTTCAGAATCCTAACGAAGTCGGGATTATAGACCTAAGGAGTTGTCAGAAAATTCCGGAGTGAATAGAGGCTGCAATGTGCCAGCTACAGGCCACTCGATGCCGCCGAGGACGTCGCAGTCTGCGTCTGCGGATTGCTGGATCATCTGCCGGGACGTGCCGGTGGGCTGAGCCTAACCACCTGACCGCGGACTTTCTGTGACACAGGTCCTTCAGAGTCGAGGGACTGGACGGACCAAACCGGGCAAGATACCGGCTTCTTCAGTCAGGCGAAGCCCGCGGACCGTCATGCCAGCGCCCCTCATTGCGCACATCGTTCACCGGTTGGATTACGGTGGACTTGAGAATGGTATTATTAATATAATCAATGGCTTAAGCGACTCTTCTTACAAACATGTCATCATCAGTATGACCGGTGCCACAGACTTCCGGCAGCGCATCAGGCGCCCGGATGTGGCGATCCACGAGCTGCACAAGGCGTCGGGGAAGGATCCGGCCGCCTACCTGCGCCTGTGGCGGCTCCTGCGCGAGCTTCGACCGGCAATCGTCCACACCCGCAATACCGGGGTGATCGACTGCCAGGTTATCGCGCTGCTGGCCGGCGTACCCCGACGGATCCACGGCTATCACGGCTGGGACATGGACGACCTGACGGGTGACTCACCCCGGCGAAATCTCCTTCGCCGACTCTGCGACCCCTTCGTCCACCGCTACGTCGTCGTCTCCCGGCAGATCAGGGCCTGGCTGACCAGTACGGTCGGGGTGGCCAGCACCCGAGTGACCAACATTTGCAACGGCGTGGATACGGACCGCTTCTACCCCGCGCAACCCGATCGAGGGCGCAGTCGCCCCGTCGTCATAGGAACCGTCGGCCGACTGCAGACCGTGAAGAACCAGATCCTCCTGGTGCGCGCCTGCGGGCAGCTACTGCGGAACGCCCCGGACCTGGCCGGCGCCTGGCAACTCCGCATCGTGGGCGATGGTCCCCAGCGCCTGGCGCTCGAGGCCGCCATGACAGCGGAGGGCCTGGAAGGAACAGGAACCATCACCGGCTGGACAGACGATGTACCAGCCGTAATGCGGGGCCTGGACATCTACGTCCTGCCTTCCCTGAACGAAGGGATTTCCAACACTATTCTCGAGGCGATGGCCAGTGGCCTGCCGGTTATTGCCACTGACGTGGGCGGCAATCCCGAACTGGTCACTGATAACGAGACCGGGTTCCTGATTCCGAGCAATGACCCCGAAGGACTTGCCGAACGGCTGCTACGCTATCTCAGGTCACCAGGACTGGCTCAGGGCCATGGACTGGCGGCCCGGTCACGGGTGGAACGCGAGTTCAGCATCCAGCGCATGCTGATCGACTATGACCGGATGTATCGCGACGAACTTTCGTCACGTCATCTCCTGTAGGAGCGCGCCAGAGGCGCGACACGCCATGTGCGGAATTGCCGGGATTATCGACCTTAAAACCCGCCGACCCATCAATGAGTCGCTACTGGCGGCCATGAACGACCGGCTGCAGCACCGGGGACCCGACGGTTCCGGCCTGCATGTCGAGCCAGGTATCGGGCTGGCCCATCGCAGACTTTCCATCGTCGACCTCGCCGCTGGCCACCAGCCCATGTACAACGAGGACAACAGCGTCTGCATCGTCTTCAACGGCGAGATCTACAACTTTCAGGGCCTGGTGCAGGAACTCACCGCGCTGGGCCATCAATTTCGCACCCGCTGCGACACCGAGGTAATCATCCATGCCTGGGAACAGTGGGGTACGGACTGCCTCTCCCGGTTCAATGGCATGTTCGCCTTTGCCCTGTGGGACCGGAATCGCCAGCAGGTCTTCCTGGCACGGGACCGGCTGGGCGTAAAACCCCTGTTTACGGCCACGCTGGCCGATGGGACGCTGCTGTTCGCAAGCGAGCTGAAATCCCTGCTCCTGCACCCGGATCTGCCCAGGAACATCCTGCCACGCGCCATCGAGGACTACCTGACATTCGGCTACGTGCCGGAACCGGATACTATCTACAGCGGCATCAAAAAGCTTGAGCCGGGTCACCTGCTGCTGGTCGACCGTTCTGGCCAGCAGACCATCCAGCGGTACTGGGATCTCGACACCAGCAGTTTCTGCACCAGCCGTTTGTCTGAGGCAGATGCCCGGGACGAATTGCTCCAGCGTCTGACGGAGGCGGTGCGGCGCCGGCTTCTCGCTGAGGTTCCGCTCGGTGCGTTCCTGTCCGGCGGGGTCGACTCCAGTGCCGTAGTCGCCATCATGGCCGGCCTGATGAAGGAGAGCGTAAAGACCTGCTCCATCGGCTTCAATGCAAAGGACTACGACGAGTCTGCTTATGCCCGACAGGTCGCGAGCCTCTATCGCACCGACCACAGCGAGCATACCGTAGAGGTCGACGACTTCGGCCTGCTGGAAACTCTTGTAGGCCTCTACGACGAGCCCTACGCCGACAGCTCGGCAATTCCCACGTACCGGGTGTGTGCAGCAGCACGTGAGCGGGTGACCGTTGCCCTGTCAGGCGATGCCGGGGACGAGGACTTTGCCGGCTATCGTCGCTATCGGCTGTTCGCCGCCGAAGAATCCATCCGTAACATCATTCCAGCGGCGATCCGGCGTCCGGTCTTCGGCTTGCTGGGGCGCTACTACCCGAAACTGGACTGGGCACCGCGCATCTTTCGCGGCAAGACCACCTTTCAGGGTCTGGCCCGGGACAGCGTTGGGGCATACCTGCATGGGGTCTCCCTCTCGAGCAGGGAAACACGTAGTGCCCTCTACTCGCCAGCCTTTCGCAGCGGATTACAGGGCTATGACTCGCGAGCCGTGTTCGATCGCCACGTCCGCGGCAGAGACTTTCCGGACGCCCTGAGCATGGTTCAGTACCTGGATCTCAAGACCTACCTCGTAGGCGATATCCTGACCAAAGTCGACCGGGCCAGCATGGCTCACAGTCTCGAGGTGCGCGGACCGTTCCTGGATTACGAGTTTATTGAGTGGGCTGCCACGCTCCCGACCAGCCTCAAGCTCCGGGGTGGCGTTGGAAAGTACGTGCTCAAGAAGAGCCTTGAGACGCTTCTGCCCAAGGAGATCCTGTACCGAAAGAAAATGGGCTTTGCCGTGCCCCTGGCCCGGTGGTTCCGCGGACCGCTCAAGGACCGGGTCCGCGCGTTGCCGAACAGCCCCTGGCTGAATGCAGACGGCATTTTCGAGCGCCGCGGACTGGAACAGATGGTTAGCCAGCACCTGTCCGGCCAGCGGGACTTCAGCCCGGGAATCTGGTCGCTTCTGATGCTGGAAGGCTTCCTCCGCTCGCCATGCCCCACATACTCACGCTGAGCAGCCTCTACCCCAGTAGCGCACGTCCGCGGCACGGAATCTTTGTCGAGGAACGCCTGCGACACCTGGTGGCCGATGGCGAGGTCACGGCAACCGTGGTTGCACCGGTGCCCTGGTTCCCCTTCTCGTCACCGCGTTTCGGCGCGTATGCGGAACTCGCCCGGACACCTGCCACCGAGCAGCGGCATGGCCTTGAAGTCCTGTACCCCCGCTACCTGTCGATTCCGAAAATTGGTATGAGCCTGGCACCGTTTCTGCTGGCCCTGGCCCTTTTGCCCCTGGTGCGTCGCCTGAAGCGCGCGCGACCGGACCTGGCACTGATCGACAGCCACTTCCTCTATCCGGACGGTGTTGCAGCCTGCCTGGTCGGCCGACTGCTCGGACTCCCCGTCCTGATGACGGCGCGGGGGTCCGACGTGAACCTCTACCCGCGCTATCGGGTGCCCCGCTGGCTGCTCCGCTGGGCCGTGGGGCGAGCCGCACAAGTGATTACGGTATCGGCAGCACTGCGGAACGCGCTGCTGGCCCTCGGTGCCGACCCAGCCAAGGTCGTTACCCTCCGCAACGGCGTCGATCGACAGCGCTTCCGGCCCCTGGACAGGATTCCACTCCGGTCCCGGCTGGAGCTCACTGGCATGACGGTGATCTCCGTCGGCAACCTGCTGGAACTGAAGGGCCATCACCTGCTGATCGAGGCCCTGCCCCTGCTCCCAGGGGTCACGGTGCTTATCGCGGGTGAGGGACCGATGCGCGCCTCGCTGGAGCGACTGGCCCGGGACCGGGGCGTGGCCGACCGGGTGCGACTCCTCGGCAACCTGCCTCAGGACGAGTTGATCGCCTGCTACAACGCGGCTGATGTGCTGGTCCTCGCGTCCAGCCGCGAGGGAATGCCTAACGTGGTCCTGGAGAGTCTGGCCTGTGGAACACCCGTGATTGCCACTCCTGTGGGCGGCATCCCGGAACTCATCGACTCTGAAGACGCCGGCTATCTGCTGGCGGAACGCTCAGCTGTCGCGATCGCCACCGCGGTGCGGGCGATCGCAGCGCGACCGCGGGATCGGCTTAAGGTGGCTGCCCAGGCGGCTCGCTTCGGCTGGGAACCCACTATCGGCGCGCTCCGCAGGATAATCCGGGAGACTGCCGCGGGAACCTGAACTGTCCGGCCTGGGGAGCAGCGGGCCTGCTCACCCCCGGGAGTTGCCTACGGCAGCGTCGCGGTCCCCGGAACCGCCTCGGGCCGGGAACTGGACCAGGTCCGGTACTCCTTGCCGCCGAAGACCTCGACGAGAGCAACCAGGCTGGCGAGATTTACCAGGCAAAAGTAGTAGGGAATCGAGGTCATGCGAGCGCCCAGCCCCGCCCGCCCTGCCAGTGCCCAGCCCGCCAGGGCCAGACCATAGAACATTAACTGCCCCGCCAGCAGCACCGCATACAGGGCCGACGCTGTCGCGAGGAACAGGTTGGCAACCAGAACCAGCGCCATCAGCCAGGGTACGAGCCAACGCAGCACCTTGTGGGACATGAACTGGAATGCAAAGAAGCCGTACCGGAGTGGATTCAGTAGCCGCCGCATCTTGAACGTGGCGCGCCAGGCCCGGTTGACGATGCGCACCTTGCGGCGAAACTCCGCGCCGTAGCCTTCCGCGCCACCCTCCCAGGAGATCGCTTCCGGCTCGTAAACGTTGCGGTACCCCTGAGCCACGATCTGTAGCGGGTTCACAAAGTCAGACAGGTCTCCCGGCGCCAGGTCGAGATACAGTCCCCGGCGGATCGCGTAGATCGCCCCATCGCCCCCAACAACCGAACCGAGGCTGCTTTCCATTGCCTTGATCCAGATCTCGTAGGACCAGTAGGTCCCCTCGCTCTCGGTGGACGCGTCGTTGGTGCCGATCTGGTAGCGGGATTCGCCAGTAACGGCACCGACCTGAGGATCAGCAAAATTCTGTACCAGCTTGTGCAGGGCGTCCTGCTCGTACATGGCGTTCGCGTCGGAGAACACGATGATGTCGCCCCGGGCCGCGCGCAGTGCCGCATTCAGGCCCACCGTCTTGCCCCCCCGGGCCTCCATGCGCAGGAGGCGGATCGTGCCACCTGCGGCCAGAACGATATCGTCCGTGCCGTCGTCGGACGCATCGGATACCACGATTACCTCAAACCGATCAGCAGGGTAGTCGAGACTCCGGCAGTTCTCGAGCTTGGCACCGATCACCTGCCGCTCGTTGTAGGCCGAGACAATGATGGTGACGGGGGGCTCAATTCCGGCACGACGCACTACGCGGCGCAGACCAAGCGCCCTGCATACCCATAAAACCACCGGGTACCCCGCGTAGACCCAGGCCAGCAGGCCCAGACCGGTCCAGAAAAGCCACTCAGTAATGCTCATTTAGCGTGCAATCTCCCTGGAGACCCGGGCACTTGACGGATTGTGGACGACGTTGGTGGACAGTCCCCGGCGCATGCTGAAAAATGGACGCTTATGTCCAGATTCCTAGAAACTTTCCCGTCGGCAGACCAAGAGCATAGGGTTGGCCCGGATGACCTGCAAGGACACCAACCTCAGTTGGGGCCCATCCAGATCTTTGTGGCAGGCGAGCCCCGTTGGGGCCGCACCTCAGGATCGACTGCAGGCCAGGCAGGAACGGAGGGCAACAGCCGTGACGCCGTGCTTGCCGCCTACCGGGCCCTGGGCACCCGCCTCTTCGAAACGGCACATGGTCATTTTTCAATTGCCATCGTGGACCGGACCACAGAACGCGTACTGCTGGGCGTGGACCGCAGCGGCGTCGGGGCGCTGGCCTGGACCAAGACACCCGGTGGCCTGCTGGTTTTCGGCACCTCACCCGAGGACGTAGCCCGTCACCCCGCTGTGGCGGCAGGACTGTCGCGCCAGGCACTTTTCGACTACCTCTACTTCCACATGGTGCCAAGCCCCGGCACCGTCTACACAGGGGTAGCGAAGCTGCGGCCGGCACATTTTCTGCTTCAGGAGCGCGGGCGCGTTACTGTCCAACACTACTGGCGCCCCAGGTTCTCGACGCAGGCAGATGCCACGCCGGCCGTTCTCCAGGAAAATCTGCGCAGCGCCCTGCGCGACAGTGTCGCCAGGGCTGCTGGCAGTGCCCGGAAAGAAGGAACCAGGGTTGGGGCCTTCCTGAGTGGTGGGCTGGACAGTTCATCGATTCTGGGCATGCTGGCCCAGGCAGAGCCTGGACCTGCGCGCTCGTTTTCCGTGGGCTTCGCGGCGGAGGAGTACAACGAACTGGGCTTTGCCCGACTCGCCGCGCAGCGCTTCAAGGCCGACAGCGTCGAACTGGAGGTAACGCCCTCGGGCGTCACCTCGGCTATTCCGGCACTCGCTGCCGCTTTCGATGAACCCTTCGGCAACTCTTCCGCGGTACCCACGTACTGGTGTGCAAAGACAGCGCGGGAACGGGGCGTCACCCACCTGCTCGCCGGCGATGGCGGCGACGAGCTGTTTGGTGGCAACAAGCACTACAGCCGCCAGGGTGTATTCGAACTCTATAGCCGACTGCCTGGCCTCGTCCGGACAATGCTCTGCGAAGGCTTGCTGCTGCGGGCCCTGCCCGAGAGCGCCCCGTTTCCGCTGGGGAAGTTGCGGAGCTATATCGACCAGGCACGTATCCCGCTGCCGCAACGTCTGAAGTCCTGGGACTTCATGTTCCGGACGCCCGCTGCGCGGGTCTGGGATCCGGATTTCCTGGCGACTATCCGGCCCGGGCATCCGGACGATACGATGACGACCGTCTACGAGGAACCGGAAACCGGGGAGTTCCTGGACCGACTCCTGTACTTCGACTGGCAGTTTGTGCTCGCCGACAATGACCTGCGCAAGGTCAATACCGCCTGCACACTGGCTGGCGTTGGCGTGAGCTACCCGATGCTGGATGCGGACGTCGTCGACTTCTCACTGCGCCTGCCGCCCGGGTTCAAGGTAAAAGGCCAGCTGCTCCGGCCGTTCTTCAAGAACGCCATGCGCGGGTTCCTGCCGGATGAAATCCTGGACAAGGAGAAGCAGGGCTTCGGTCTGCCCTTCGGCCTGTGGCTGAAGACGGACCCCGGCCTGCGGGAACTGGTGCTGGACAGCTTTGCAGCGCTAAAGCGGCGCCATATCGTACGGCCGGACTTCCTGGATGACGTCATGCGCGAACATCAGGATGGGCATGCGTCCTACTACGGCTACGTGATCTACGACCTGGTGATGCTGGAGCAGTGGCTGACTGCCCATCAGGGAAGCATCCGGTGAAGGAGGTCATTAAAGCCGCTGATCTCGGCTTCGAATTCCAGTTCCGTCATCGTTTCGAAGTCCAGTAACCGCGGCAGTGTGAAGCGATCGCTACTGCTTCGTACAAGACCCCTCTTCGTGGTCACCCCACTCCGGACGCCCAACTCCTTGAGCCAGGGGATCTGCTCCGGCGAATACTGGCCGCTGGGGTAACAGAAGTGGACCGCCGGCTCTGCACTCAGTCTGCCCAGCGACTGCCGGTTATCGACAATCTCCTGCTCGGCCAGCGAACGCTCCCGGGGAAATCGGTGGCGATGGGTATGCAGCTGGAGACTGACTCCTTCAGCTCCCAGACGCTGAGCCTCGACCGACGTCATGAACTGGAGCTGCCGCGTTGTCTCTATTTCCACCCAGTTCACCCCAACGACCTGGCACAGAGCCTGCAGGAGGCGCTGACGATCCGTCGCCTCCCGGGTGTCACCCCAGGCCTCAAGAACCTTCACAGCCCGCTCACGGGCCTCGCCACGGGCAAGATCGAAGACGCCCTGAAGCCCGCTCCCGACCGTGTTCAGGTCAAGTGTCTGCGGGGCAGCCCGCCAAAGGATGTAACCGGCAGCAACGTTGAATACCTGCGTGCACTTCTCAAGGTAATAGGTGGCGATGTAGAGGGTGGCCGGGAGCTGCGCCTCCCTAAGGGCCGGCCCCATGATGCTATAGGTGCCGTACCACCCGTCATCGATGGTGATGACCGTAGCCCTGGCTGGCAGGCTCCCCTCATCGAGATGCCGGAGCGCTTCACCCAGAGATAGCACGGGGTAGTTTCCAGCGGCGAGTATCTGCAGGCGCCGCCTGAATGTAGCTTCAGTGATAAACAGCCCGGGACGGAACTTGTGCTCGTCCGCCAGTGCGGCGCCGTGATAGCAGAGGATCCGCAGATCACCGCTGGTCAGCCGGCCTGCGAGTGAGAAGAGCCCGAGGGTGCGGGCCAGGTGCAAGGCGAAGAGGCGGATCGGCCGGATCACTCTACCCGCGGCGCCGACTCGCCCTGATCGAGCATGGCCAGCAGCTCCCGCGTCTTCGCTGTCATGAGTCCCGGATCCCCCCGACTCTCCACGTTCAGCCGGATCAGCGGCTCCGTATTCGACAGCCGCAGGTTGAATCGCCACTCTGCAAATTCAAAGCTTACCCCGTCCGTCTCATCGCGGGAGAGTGCTTCGGGAGCGTAACGTGCCTGGACCCTCCGCAGTATGGCCTGAGGATCGGCCACCTGCCGATTAAGTTCGCCGCTGCAGGGGAAGGCAGCAATCCGCTCCTCCACCAGGGCAGAGAGCGGTTTGCCGGTGACGGACAGGATCCCGGCCACGAGCAGCCACGGAATCATCCCGCTGTCGCAGTAGGCGAAGTCACGAAAGTAGTGGTGGGCGCTCATCTCGCCACCATAGGCAGCGTCCTCAGCCCTCATCCGCTCCTTGATGAAGGCGTGGCCTGTCTTGCTTTGTACAGGAATACCACCGTGCGCTCGCACCATATCGATGGTGTTCCACGTGAGCCTCGGGTCGTGGATGATTTTCGAACCTGGCTGGCGGGCCAGGATTCCCTGAGCCAGCAGCCCGACGATGTAATAGCCCTCGATGAACTCACCGCGCTCGTCGAACAGGAAACAACGGTCGAAGTCACCATCCCAGGCGATGCCCAAATCCGCCCCGTGGGCCCGCACGGCGTCGCTGGTCAGCCGGCGGTTTTCGGGCAGTAGCGGGTTCGGCACACCGTGAGGAAAGGTGCCATCGGCTTCGTGCTGAAGCTTTATGAAAGTAAACGGCAGGCGCTTCTCCAGGCCGTCAATAACATGCCCCGCCCCGCCGTTGCCCGCATTCACAACCACCTTCAGGGGCCGCAGAGTGCCGGCATTTACGTAGCCCAGAAGGTGGTCCAGGTAAGCGCTGAAGGGTGCCGCAGGCGAGCTCCGGCCCGGGATTGCCACGGGGGAAAAACCGCCCGCCTCGGCCAGGGCCTGAATTGCGTTCAGTCCCGAATCACCACTGATCGGCCGGGAGCCCTCCCGGACCAGCTTCATCCCGTTCCAGTCAGCCGGGTTGTGGCTGGCCGTGACCATGATCCCGCCGCCGGCCTTCAGGTGAGAGGTGGCGAAATAGACCTCCTCGGTGCCGCACATGCCGATGCGGATGACGTCCGCCCCGCCCGCGTTGAGGCCCGCGGAGAGCGCATCAGCCAATGCCGGACTGGAGAGGCGCATATCCTCCCCAACGACTACCGTTCCAGGGCGGACGTACTGGGCATAAGCGCGCCCGACGCGCGTGGCCACCTCCTCGTTCAGTTCATCCGGCACCCGGCCGCGAATGTCGTAGGCCTTGAAGCAGTTCAACGCTGCCATGCGCCTCAGTCCGTCCGGCCCTGGCGGCCGTACCGATCCTCGAAGCGGACAATGTCGTCCTCACCCAGGTAGTCACCCACCTGGACTTCGATGATCCGCACGATGTCGGAGCCTGGATTCTCGATCCGATGCTTCGTACCGAGGGGAATGAACGTGTGCTCGCCAACGCCCAGGTCAAAGACCTCACTATCCCGGGTGATTCGCGCGGTGCCGCTGACCACGATCCAGTGCTCGGCGCGACGGTGATGCAGCTGCAGGGAGAGCACGGCGCCAGGCAGGACGGTGAGGCGTTTCACCTGAAAGCCGGCATCACCATCGAGGCTGTCGTAACTGCCCCAGGGACGGAACACCTCCCGGCCAAGTCTGGTCTCGGGACGTCCCCTGCGTTCGAGCTCCTCAACAATCTTTTTGACCTCCTGAGCGCTACCCTTCGGCATCACCAGCACTGCATCCTTGGTTTCCACCACGATGCAGCCGTCGAGGCCCGCGACGGTCACCAGGCGGCTCTCTGCCCGCACATAGGAATTGGTGCAGTCGACGGCCACCACATCGCCCGTGAGCGCGTTGCCGTGGCCATCCCTGCTGCTGACATCCAGCAGCGACGCCCAGGAGCCGACATCGCTCCAGCCGGCGGACAGTGGCACGACCACGGCGTGCCGGGTCTTCTCCATCACCGCATAGTCGATGGACTCCTTGCGGCACTGCTGGAAACTTTCACGCTGCAGGGCCAGGAAGCCACCCTCGCCCTGCGCGGCATCCAGGGCCCGTGCTGCCGCTGCTGCGATGTCCGGTGCGTGAACCTGCAACTCCCGCAGGAAAGCGTCCGCAGAAAACAGGAACATACCGCTATTCCAGAGAAACGCCCCGGAGGCAACGTAGCGCCGGGCAGTCTCGTAGTCGGGCTTCTCGACGAATTCGCGGACCGGTTGTACGCCCCCGTCGATCGAGGCCTCAGTGCGCAGATACCCGTACCCGGTCTCGGGCTGGGTCGGCACGACGCCGAAGGTCACCAGCTGCCCGGCTGCCGCTGCGGGTCTGGCCAGGGTCACCGCCGCCGCAAACGCCGCAGGATCCTGGAGCACATGATCGGCTGGCAGGACCAGCAAGAGCACGTCAGTGCCAGCGCGACGGCGGGCAACCAGGGCTGCAATGGCCGCAGCCGGCGCCGTATTGCGTCCCTCAGGCTCCAGAATGAGGGCCGGCTCGCTGACCTTGCCGATGGCAGCCTCACGGAGCTGCCCGGCAACCAGAAAGCGGTGAGCTTCGTTGCACACGACCAGCGGCGCCTGCACTGGGCCCGGCAGGAGTGCCACCCGGGCCACGGTGTCCTGCAGTAGCGAGCGGGAACCGACGAGCGCCAGCAGCTGCTTGGGGTACAGCGCCCGGGACAGGGGCCACAAGCGGGTACCGGAACCCCCGCAGAGAATGACGGGGACGAGATCTGGAAGTTCGGGCTCGCTCATTGGGTATCGCGCGTGAACGCGCTCCTACAGGGACGACTTGCCACGGCCGATGGCGTAGTGGGAGAACCCCTGCTTCGCGAGCAGCCTGGGATCATAAATGTTCCGCCCATCGAAGATCACTGGAGCGGTCAGAGCCTTGCTGATGCGCTCGAAGTCGGGGCTGCGGAACTCCTGCCACTCGGTGACGACGACCAGTGCATCCGCACCGTTCAGAGCTTCATCAGCGGACTCACACAGCTTCAGGTCAGGGCGGGCCCCGCAGATACGTGCCGTCTCGGCCATCGACTGGGGATCGTAGGCGCGGACTCTGGCGCCCGCTGCCCACAGCGCCTCCATCAGGACCAGGCTGGGTGCTTCCCGCATGTCATCGGTATTGGGCTTGAATGCCAGTCCCCAGAGGGCGAAGGTTTTGCCCGTCAGCTGACCGCGAAAGTGGCGACTGATCTTCTGGAAGAGAACGTGCTTCTGCCGGTTATTGACGTTGTCCACGGCCCGCACCAGTTCGGCGTCGTAGCCAATCTCCTCCGCGGCGCGTATCAGTGCGTGAACGTCCTTGGGAAAGCAGGACCCGCCATAGCCGCAGCCGGGATAGATGAAGGAATAACCGATGCGCGGATCCGAACCAATCCCCATGCGCACCTGCTCGATATCAGCGCCGTAACGTTCCGCGATGTTGGACAACTCGTTCATCAGGCTGATCTTCGTCGCCAGCATGACGTTGGCCGCGTACTTGGTGAGTTCCGCCGAGCGCACGTCCATCACGATCAGCTTGTCGTGACTGCGGCTGAAGGGCTCGTAAAGCTGGCGGAGCAACTCCGCTGCGCGGTGACTGTCGGTCCCGATGATGATGCGGTCCGGTTTCATGAAGTCAGCCACCGCGGCGCCCTCTTTCAGGAACTCCGGGTTAGAGACCACATCGAAGGCCACGGCTGACGGGCCCGTTAGCCCGCGCCGTGCCAGGACCGCCGCGATGGTCTCCTGGACCCGGTCCGCAGTACCGACGGGGACTGTCGATTTGTCCACCACCACCTTGTAGTCCGTCATGTGCGTGCCGATGGTTTCCGCCACGGTCAGCACGTGACGCAGATCGGCGGAACCGTCCTCATTCTTGGGGGTACCCACCGCAATGAACTGGATCTCCCCATGGCGCACGCCTGCGGCCACGTCTGTGGTGCAATTCAGGCGCCCTGCCGCGTGATTACGCCGCACGACATCGGCCAGCCCGGGCTCGAAAATGGGAATCTCACCGGCATTCAGCGCCGCCACTTTCGCCTGGTCGACGTCCACGCAGACCACCTGGTTGCCCGCCTGGGCGATGCAGGCGCCCGTCACCAGGCCCACGTAGCCTGTGCCATGCACGGTTATTCTCATTGGTTATTTCCGAGCTCAGGTTCCGGGGTGAACGCCTAGATTAGCGCCTTGGCCCCGTAAGGCAACCCAACCCGTCACGGTCACTAGCGTATTTTCTTCGTGATGCTGAAACGGACCGCCAGATTCGGTCCCATCGACTCACCCGTATCGAGACTGACCTGCTGGGTCAGCGACCAGCCCGAACCGAAGGTCGCTATGTTGGTCAAGTCAAAGGCCAGTACTGAGGTTTGCTCATCTTCCGGCAAGGGTTCATTAAAGCTGCCGCAATTCTCGATCCAGGCCACCCGGACGAGCGGATTGATCAGAGTGCTGAAGGTCATCAGGAGGCTGCCATTCATGCCCCGCACCCGGTTCTGCGGTTCGTACGCGCCGTTGGCACCTTTCAGGAAGCGGATAAAGGGGTGGCCGATGGCAAACCCTTCGTACACCCAGCCCCCGTACTCGCTATTCGTCAGGTAGTCGTCGGGACCGGAGGGTGAATTGCCGGTGGAGCGGGTATCGAGGTATTCAATATTTACGCGCGCCATCCAGCTGTCGGGGTCCTTGTTAATCAGGGAGGCCCCGAGCAGGTAGTCGCCGGGGTACCAGAAGCGCGTGCCACTCCCATCCTCAAACAGGGTCTGGGCGTAGAGGAGCCCGTCCCGACCGGGGCCTTTCAGCTCCAGTGCAAACTCCACAGTGCCGCGGTGGTCGCCGAGAGCATTGCGCTGATCGCTCAGTGTTGCATCATCGCCGCCATCGTTGCCAAAGACGACATCGACAAAGTCCCCTGCTCCACTCGGGTTACCCTCGCCGCCCCATACGGCAAGGTCATGCAGACCGACATGGACATTTACGCCGTGATCGGGATCCGTTCCGCCGAACCTGACATAGAGATACTTCTGGTGGAGGTAGGCGTCCTTTACCAACGCCCCGTCGCCCATCCAGCCGTGAGCCAGATAGGCCTTGTAGGCAAGCCAGTCCGTTATCCCGACATAGCCGTCCGTGGAGAGGGCAATCTTAGGGATGGTGGGCGCGTTGCGGCTGTAGACTTCCGAACCGAGAGTGAGAACGGGGTCGCCCAGACCGAAAAGTTCCGCCTTGTTGCCGATCGTAAGCCTGACGTTTTTGTAGGCCAGTCCGGCGTAGGCTTCCGTCCAGAGCAGATCGGGGCTGCCACTCGTGCGGGCCGTGACGTCCATCCCGTACGTCCAGTCCAGGCCTGCGTCAGCCTCGGCGTCTTTCACCACGACCAGTCGGGTGTAGATGCCGCTGCCGCTATCGTTGCTGACGCGGCCCCGCTGATTCGCCAGCATCCAGAACGGTGGCCCATCCCCCTCTGCCGTGATGACACCGCCGGAGACCTCCAGGGTGTCGACCCAGGCCAGCCGCTCAGCCTCTGCAGACGCGACAGCCGGTGTCAGGGCGATGAAAAGCACCAGCGCTGAAACGTGCGTAACACTATTCATGAGATCTGATCGGCCAGTCACGGGGACGGCACACGATGGCAACACTGAGCGCCTGCTAGGTTGCTGTAGTCCCGGTCCGCCGGGACGCGAGATCGATGACCGTGGCGAGTGCTGCAGGGCTCTGGGTTGGCGCTGCCGCACCCGCGGTTCGGCCAGCCTGCCAGACCAGGTCGTCCACGCCGTTCTCGGGTCGGTAGTTGCCCAGGCATTCGATCAGGATCTCCCGGACCTTCTCGCAGTCGGACCAGGCCAAGGCCTGCAGCAGCAGCTCCAGGTACTGCTGAACCCGGGGCCAGGGCTGGGATTCCTCCATGGCCCGGAGGATCATCGGGTGGTCGGTACCGGTCACATTCTTCCCGATCAGCAGTTCCTCGTAGAGCTTCTCCGCCGGCCGCAGGCCGGTGTAGTGGATGGCGATGTTGCCGTCCGGGTGCTCGTCGTCCTGCACCGTGAAGCCCATGAGGTGGATCATCCGCCGGGCCAGATCAGCGATACGCACGGGCTTGCCCATGTCGAGGACGAAGACGTCGCCACCCTGGCTCATGGCGCCCGCCTGCAATACCAGCTGGGCTGCCTCTGGGATAGTCATGAAGTAGCGGATGATGTCCCGGTGCGTGACGGTCACCGGCCCGCCCCGCCGGATCTGCTCGCGGAAGACCGGCACGACGGAACCGGACGAGTCCAGCACGTTGCCGAAGCGCACCATGCAGAAACGGGTCGTCGTCGGGCCCTCCGGCAAGCGCTCACTCATCGCCTGCAGCACCAGCTCGGCCATGCGCTTGCTGGCGCCCATAACGTTGACGGGCGCCACGGCTTTGTCTGTCGAGACCAGCACGAAGGTCTCCACGCCCGCCTCGCAGGCCGCCTCCGCAGCGTGCCAGGTACCGATAACATTGTTGTGCACGCCCTCGAGCATGTTGTACTCAACCAGCGGCACGTGCTTGTAGGCAGCCGCGTGATAGACGGTCTGCACGCCAAAATTCTTCAGCAGCTGGAGCATGCGCGTGCGGTAGTGAGCAGAACCAATGAGCGGCACCAACTCAAGCTCCATGTCGGCATTGCCCGCCCTGCCCTCGGCCAGGCAGCGACGGAGTTCCAGATCGATGGCAAAGAGGGCGGATTCGGAGATATCGAGCAGGACGAGCCGACGGGGCTTCAGCCGAATGATCTGCCGGCACAGCTCAGACCCGATAGACCCGCCGGCACCCGTGACCAGCACGGACTTGCCGCGGAGGCAGGCGTCGAGCAGGCGCACGTTGGGGGGCACTGCCTCGCGGCCGAGGAGGTCGGCCACTTCCACGTCCTGCACATCGTCGACCCGGGCGCGACCGGACACGAGATCGGCAATGTCCGGGACGGTCTGAACCCGGACCTGCAGCTGCTCGAGGCGCGCAATGATTGCGTGGCGCCGCACCCGGGGGGCCGACGGAAGAGCCAGCAAAACGCGCCGGACGTCGAACTGCCGGACCAGATCCGGGAGTCGTTCCGGGGCCGCCACGGTCAGGCCCGCCACGACTCTTCCCTGGAGTTTTACGTTGTCGTCCACGAAGACGCAGGGGTTCCAGTCCTGCCCGCCGGCGAGAGCAGTGACCAGCCTGCGTCCGGCCTGGCCCGCGCCGTAGATGACCACCGGTTCACCCCGGGCGCGGCGGCGGGCCAGCCCCGCGCGCATCAATAGCCGGCTGGCCGACAGGCCGAAGACGAGAAAGGCCCAGAACACAAGGCCGAGGGCGGCACTGCCGGTGGGCGAACGCGTGGTGGAGTAGTCCACCAGTGAGACGAGGACGGCCAGGATGCTCCCGCCGCGCAGCGCGCCGAAGAGCATCTCTTCGCCAATGAACCGGATGATGGCCCGGTAGAGCCCCTGGGACGCCAGGAGAGGAATGCCCGCGACGATGACCAGGGCAAAGAGCAGCTGAAGCTCTGCCAGTGAGCGGAACGGCGCGTCACCCAGCAGCACGAGGCCAATGGCGAGGGCCGAGACGAGGACCACCGCATCACTGCCAGCGAGAATCAGCTTCTTCGCTATGCGGGGGAGCCTGACCAGACGCCCTTTGACAGTGGGTGGCAGCATGTCTCTTCCTGAGCATAAAAAGACTAAGCATCAGACGCCGTCGAACTCAGCCCGTTGACGACGCTCCGGTTCCGCCCTTAGGCCTCTGCCCAGCCCCATGTCAGGTCAGAGGTCGGGTTGGAGTGTAGCCTTAAATCAATGACATCTGCGACCTATCCAGATTACGTCTCCGGTCGCCCCAGCACCGCCAGGCAGGTTCGACCCAGCAGCGCCAGATCACCACCGAAAGAGCGGCCGCGCACGTAAGCGCTGTAGAGGCGGCGCTTCCGCGGAAGAATCTCCTCCACGTAGCACCGCTCCGGGTCGTCGGCTGCAGCCAGCAGGGAGCTCTCGTCGCGAAACGTAATGGCCGCCTCGTCCGTGATCCCTGGCCGGACCGAGAGGATCAAATCCCTCTCGGCCGGCGGGTACATAGCGACGTATTTCGCCACCTCCGGCCGCGGACCGACGAGACTCATGTCACCTTTCAGCACATTGACCAGCTGGAGCAGCTCATCCATTTTTGTCGCCCGCAGCCACCCGCCAACCCTGGTAATGCGCCGGTCGCCCGCGACGGTGATCAGCGGGCCGGACGCCACGGCCTCAGCCCGCATCGTCCGAAACTTGAGCATCTGGAAAGGCCGGCCGAAACGCCCTACCCGCTCCTGGCAGAACACGGCGGGGCCAGCGGTGTCGAGCCGGATCAGGAGGCCCATGATCAGCAGCAGCGGCCACAGGACCAGCAGCGCTCCGGCACTCACCAGCAGATCGAAGCCCCGCTTGACCATCAGGCCAGATTGGCGAGCAGGACGTCGCGCACCGTCGCGATGATCCGGTTCACATCGTCATCGGTCAAACGGGTGTAGATCGGCAGGCTGATGGCCCGCTCGTAGGCCTGCAGGGCCTGGGGAAAATCCCCGGGACGGAAGGCGTAGCGGTCCCGCCAGTAGGGGTGCAGGTGCAGGGGGATGAAATGGACGCTGGTGCCGATGCCCCGCTCGGCCAGCAACTCGATGACCTGGTCGCGGCC
>SHZI01000066.1 GCA_009692345.1 Gammaproteobacteria bacterium
GTGGCCTTCATTGGCACTTTCACCGTCACCGTCGTCGTGTTTGCGCTGGCATTGTTCGTGCGGGAAAAATAGGTAGAAGCTCAGACGACCATGGCCGCCGAAGAAGTCCTCACCCCGACGTCTTATATCAGCCACCACCTGAAGTTCCTGGCGGAACCAATCGTGTCCGGGTCGGCAGGAATGGGCGGGTTCTGGACGATCCACGTCGATTCGCTCGTCATGTCCGTCCTGCTGGGCTTCGTCGGCATCGGCCTGATCTGGCTGGTGGGCCGCACCGCGACTGCCGGGGTGCCCAACAAGCGCCAGGCCTTTGTCGAGCTGCTCTTTGATTTTGTGGACGAACAGGTCCGCGGCATTTTCCACGGCGACCCGAACAAGTTTGTCGCCCCCGCCGCCCTCACGGTCTTCCTCTGGGTGCTGCTGATGAACGCCACGGCGTTCCTCCCCATCGACCTCACGACCAAGGCCATCCACGCTGTCGGCCCCGAAAAGTTCCGGCTGACGCCCACCGCCGACATCAACACCACCTTCGCACTGGCCCTGTCCGTCTGGCTGCTGATGATCTACTTCTCCATCAAGGTGAAGGGCCTCGGCGGCTGGATTCACGAGTTGTTCTGCACGCCCTTCGGCAGCAACCCCCTGCTCTGGCTGTTCAACTTCCTGTTCAACCTGGTCGAGCTGGTCTCCAAGCCGCTCTCCCACGCCCTGCGGTTGTTCGGCAACCTCTACGCCGGCGAGATCATCTTCCTGCTGCTCTGGCTCTGGGCTGCTACCGGCCTGGTTGGCACCGTCGGCGGCGCCGTGCTGGGGCTGGGGTGGGCGATCTTCCACCTCCTGATCGTCCCGCTGCAGGCCTACATCTTCATGATGCTGACCATCGTCTATATCTCGATGGCCCACGAATCGCACTAAGAATTACCCCATCCCTATCACCACCACGTACTTCCGCTGAAGAGCAAAGGACCCCACCATGGATAACGTTCAGTACCTCGCGATGATCCAGGCCTACACCGGCATTGGCATCGGCCTCATGATCGGCCTGGGTGCCGCTGGCGCCTGCATCGGCGTGGGCATCATGTGCAGCCGCTTCCTGGAAGGCGCCGCCCGCCAGCCGGAACTGGCCCCGATGCTCCAGGCCAAGGTGTTCCTGCTTCTCGGCCTGATCGACGCGTCCTTCATCATCGGCGTCGGTCTTGCCATGCTCTTTGCCTTCGGTAATCCGCTCCTCGCCGTCGTCAACGGCGGCTAAAGCAACCGGATCGCGGGGACCGAGATGAATATCAATCTCACGCTATTTGCCCAGGGCATCACGTTCTTTGCCTTCATCTGGTTTACGGTGAAGTTTGTGTGGCCGCCGATCCTGGCTGCCATCGAAGAACGCCGCACCACCATCGCCAACGGCCTTGCGGCCGCCGACAAGGGGGCCCGTTCGCTGGAAGATGCGCAGGTCAAGATCACGGCCATCCTGGAGGACGCGCGCGGTCAGGCCCGCTCGATCCTCGCCCAGGCCCAGACCCGCGCCAATGGCCTCGTCGACGAGGCCCGTACGGGCGCGACCCAGGAGCGCGAGCGCATCCTGCAGTCGGCCCAGGCCGAGATTGATCAGCAGATCAACCGCGCCCGCGACGAACTGCGCGGCCAGGTGGCCGCCATCACGGTGGCTGGTGCCGAGAAGATCCTGGCGCGGGAAATCGATCCCCGTGCCCACCAGGATCTGCTCGACAAGCTCGCTGCGCAGATCTAGGCAACACCCCGATGGCCGATCACGGCACCACCGCACGACCCTACGCCCAGGCAGTCTTCGAGATTGCCCGCGCGGACAGTCAGCTGGGCGACTGGTCACAGTTCCTCGGGCTTGCGGCAGAGATCGCCTCGTCACCGGACGCCCAGCGCTTCCTGCTGAAGCCGGGTAACGACGGCCAGGCCATCGCGGCGGCCATTGCCGACATCTGCTGCGAGAAGCTCCCGGCCCTCGCGCTGCTCAAGGATGGCTCGAAGTCGCCTGCCGCTGGCCTGCTGAAGGTGCTCGCCGAGAACCAGCGGCTCGGCGCGCTGCCCGATATCCTGGGGCGCTACGAGGTGCTCAAGGCTGAAGCAGAGCGCACGCTCGACGTGACCCTCACTTCCGCCTCCGCCGTCAACGACGAGCAGCAGAAGCGGATCATCGACTCACTCAACAAGCGTTTTGGGCGGCAGGTCCGCCTTACCGTCCAGCTTGACCCGACGCTCATCGGCGGGGCCCGATTGCAGGTGGGCGACCGGGTCATCGACGGCTCTGTCCGCACTGGCCTAGACAAACTCGCAACGGCACTTCGCGCTTAAGTACGTAATGGCGCGTTGCGCCAGGACCTAAGGAACTACATATGGCACTCAAGGCCTCTGAAATCAGCGAGCTGCTCAAGCAGCGCATCAAGAACTTCGAAAGCGCCGCCGAGGCGCGGGATGTAGGCACGGTGATTGCCGTGACCGACGGCATCTGCCGCGTCCACGGGCTGGCCGACGCCCAGTACGGCGAAATGCTCGAGTTCCCCGGCAACACCTTCGGCCTTGCCCTGAACCTGGAGAGCGACTCGGTTGGCGCCGTGGTTCTCGGTGACTACAAGCACATCTCGGAAGGCGACACGGTAAAGACCACCGGCCGCATCCTGGAGGTGCCCGTCGGTGAGGGCCTGCTCGGCCGCGTCGTCAACGCCCTCGGTGAACCCATCGACGGCAAGGGCCCGATTCAGGCTGCCGGCCGCTCGCCCATCGAGAAAGTGGCCCCGGGCGTCATCACCCGCCAGTCCGTCAACCAGCCCGTCCAGACCGGCCTGAAGGCCATCGACGCGATGGTCCCCGTTGGCCGCGGCCAGCGCGAGCTGATCATCGGCGACCGCCAGACCGGCAAGACCGCCGTTGCCATCGACGCGATCATCAACCAGAAGCACACCGGCATTAAGTGCATCTACGTGGCGATCGGGCAGAAGGCCTCGTCCATCGCCAACGTGGTGCGCAAGCTGGAGGAATTCGGCGCGATGGATCACACCATCGTGGTGGCCGCCTCGGCCGCCGACTCGCCCGCCATGTGGTACCTGGCCCCCTACGCTGGCTGCTCCATGGGCGAGTACTTCCGCGACAAGGGCGAAGACGCACTGATCATCTATGACGATCTCACCAAGCAGGCCTGGGCCTACCGCCAGATCTCCCTGCTGCTGCGCCGTCCGCCGGGCCGCGAGGCCTATCCGGGCGACGTGTTCTACCTGCACTCCCGCCTCCTCGAGCGCGCGGCCCGCGTGAACGCCGACTACGTCGAGAAAATCACCGGCGGCAAGGTCAAGGGCAAGACGGGCTCCCTCACGGCCCTGCCGATCATCGAGACCCAGGCCGGCGACGTGTCCGCCTTCGTGCCCACCAACGTGATCTCGATCACCGACGGCCAGATCTACCTGGAAACGGACCTGTTCAACGCCGGCATCCGGCCCGCCATCAACGCCGGTCTGTCCGTGTCCCGCGTGGGTGGTTCCGCCCAGACCAAGATCATCAAGAAGCTCGGTGGTGGTGTCCGTCTCGCGCTTGCCCAGTACCGCGAGCTCGCGGCCTTCGCCCAGTTCGCCTCCGACCTGGACGAAGTGACCCGCCGGTCTCTCGACCGCGGCCAGCGCGTGACCGAGCTCATGAAGCAGAAGCAGTACTCCCCGCTGTCCGTCGGCCTGATGGCGCTGTCGCTGTATGCGGTGAACGAAGGCTATATCGATGCCGTGCCCGCCAAGTCGGTGGTGGCCTACGAGACGGCCCTGCACGCCCACGCCAGGTCCAGGTTCGGCGCGATCGTCGACAAGATCAGCGAGAAGGGCGACCTGAACGACGAGGTCTCCGGCCAGCTCAAGCAGATCTGCGAAGACTTCAAGACGAACGGGACCTATTAGCAGTCATGGCTGGCGCTAAAGAAATCCGGACCAAGATCAAGAGCGTGAAGAGCACGCAGAAGATCACCAAGGCCATGGAGAAGGTGGCGGCTTCCAAGCTGCGCCGGACCCAGGTGCGGATGAACGCTGCGCGCCCCTACGCCGACAAGATCCGCCAGGTGATCGGCAACCTGTTCCAGGCCAACCCGGAGTACCGGCACCCGTTCCTGCAGGACCGCCCCATCAAGCGCGTCGGCTACATCGTCATGTCCACCGACAAGGGTCTCTGCGGCGGTCTCAACGTGAACGAGTTCCGCCGGCTGATCACCGAGGTGCGCCAGCACCAGGAGCAGGGCGTCGATGTGGACCTTTGCCTCATTGGCGCCAAAGCCGTGCAGTTCTTTCGCCGGTTCAAGATCAACGTGGTGGCCGCCACCACCAACCTCGGCGAGAACCCGCAGATCGCCAGCCTGATCGGCTCCGTCACGGTCATGCTGGACGCCTACCGGGAAGGGAAGATCGACCGCCTGTACCTGGTCTACAACGACTTCATCAACACGATGAGCCAGAAGGTCGATATCCAGCAGCTGCTGCCCGTCGAGGCCGTGGATGTCAGCGAGCTCTCCCAGACCTGGGACTACATCTACGAGCCCGGCGCCTCGGAGCTGCTCGATGACGTGCTCACGCGCTACATCGAGACCCAGGTTTATCGGGGCATCGTCGAAAACGTGGCCTGCGAGATGGCCTCGAAGATGGTGGCCATGAAGGCCGCCACCGACAACGCCGGCAAGCTGATCGAGCAGCTTCAGCTCCAGTACAACAAGGCGCGGCAGGCCAGCATCACCCAGGAAATCTCCGAGATCGTCGGCGGCGCCGCTGCCGTCAGCGGGTAGGAGCGCCTTCAGGCGCGATTCAATTGATTGCAACGAAAAGGTCGCGGCTAAAGCCGCTCCTACGACGAAACAGGAAGGCAATATGAGCAACGGTAAGGTAGTACAGGTCATCGGCGCGGTGGTGGACGTGGAGTTCCCGCGGGACGCCATTCCCAGGATCTACGACGCGCTCCGCATCGACAGCGCAGATCTCACCCTCGAGGTGCAGCAGCAGCTGGGGGACGGCGTGGTCCGCACCATCGCCATGGGTGCCAGCGAAGGCCTCAAGCGCGGCCTGATGGTCACCAACACCGGCAAGCCCATCTCCGTGCCCGTCGGCGTGAAGACCCTGGGCCGCATCATGGACGTGCTGGGCCGCCCGATCGACGAGGCGGGCCCCATCGGCAACACCGAGAGCTGGCCCATCCACCGTGCCGCCCCGAGCTACGAGGACCAGGCCAAGTCCATCGAGCTCCTGGAGACGGGCATCAAGGTCATCGACCTGATCATGCCGATTTCCAAGGGCGGCAAGATCGGCCTCTTCGGTGGCGCCGGCGTGGGCAAGACCGTGACGCTGATGGAGCTCATCCGCAACATCGCGGTCGAGCACTCCGGCTACTCCGTGTTCGCCGGCGTTGGCGAGCGCACCCGCGAAGGCAACGACTTCTACCACGAGATGAAGGACGGCGGCGTTATCGACAAGGTGGCGCTGGTCTACGGCCAGATGAACGAGCCGCCCGGCAACCGCCTCCGCGTCGCGCTCACCGGCCTGACCATAGCCGAGTTCTTCCGCGACGAAGGCCGCGACGTGCTGATGTTCATCGACAACATCTACCGCTACACCCTGGCCGGCACCGAAGTGTCCGCACTGCTGGGCCGCATGCCCTCCGCCGTGGGTTACCAGCCGACCCTCGCCGAGGAAATGGGCGTCCTGCAGGAGCGCATCACCTCCACCCGCACCGGCTCGATCACGTCCTTCCAGGCCATTTACGTGCCGGCGGACGACCTTACCGACCCGTCGCCTGCCACCACCTTCGCCCACCTGGACGCCACCCTCGTGCTCTCGCGGAACATCGCGGAGCTGGGCATCTACCCGGCCGTCGATCCACTGGACTCCAACAGCCGCCTTCTGGACCCGAACGTCATCGGCCAGGAGCACTACGACGTGGCCCGCTCGGTGCAGGCCGTGCTCCAGCGCTACAAGGAGCTGCAGGACATCATCGCGATTCTCGGCATGGACGAGCTCGCTGAAGAAGACAAGCAGACCGTCACCCGGGCCCGGAAGATCCAGCGCTTCCTGTCCCAGCCCTTCTTCGTGGCCTCCCAGTTCACGGGCCAGGATGGCAAGTACGTCTCCCTTAAAGACACGATCCGCGCCTTCAAGGGCATCGTGGCGGGTGACTATGACAACCTGCCAGAGCAGGCCTTCTACATGGTCGGCACCATTGAAGAAGCCGTCGCCAAGGCGAAGACGCTGCAGTAATGGCTACGATCCTGGTCGACATCGTCAGCGCCGAAGGCGCGATCTGGTCGGGTGAGGCCAACCTGGTCATTGCCCCCGCCCGCATGGGCGAGGTGGGCATCGCGCCCCGCCATGCCCCGATGCTGACTGTCCTGCGCGCCGGCGACCTCCGGGTGCAGCGGGATGGCCAGGAAGAGCTGTTTTTCTACGTGACCGGCGGCATCCTGGAGGTGCAGCCAAAGAAGATCACCGTGCTGGCCGACACGGCGCTCCGCGCCGAGCAACTGGACGAGTCCGCCGCCGACGAGGCCCGCAAGCGGGCCGAGGAAGCGCTTAAGGGCGCGGGCACCAGGGAAGACCTGGCCTACGCCCAGCTCCAGCTGGTCGAGGCCTCTGCCCGCTACCGGGCGGCGCAGAAGCTCAAGGGCAAGCGCCCCTGACGGTTGTTGGTGCCGCTGCCGGAGGCATCTGGCGGGCCGGCCTAGCCGGCGAGTCCAAGAAACACCACCAGGCCCTGATTGAGGCGCAACAGTGGCGATTCCACATTGTCACTGGTAAGGACGCAAAGGGTTACGGAGTTCGTCGCACCAAACCGGTCATCCTGCGATGACCGCAGGACGAGGCTTGCCGGCATAGCCTGCGCCGCCAGCGACCGTCCAGATCTCGCCCCGTCTCAATCCGCAGCAGCCGCGGAAAGCGCATCAATGAATGCCTGGTCTTCAGCTTCAAGGGGGCTCGCCGCCACCATGCGGGACTGCTTCCGCGCCGCCACAGCGAAGGCGCGACTGCGCACATCCGGTGCCCAGATCTGGATGAGCCGCATACCCTGGGCGCGCAGCAGATCACGGTGCTTCTGCATCTTTTCCCTGGAAGTCTTTGGCGAACCAGCCATGCTGGAAGCTCCACTTGGTTACATGTAACCCCAGCAGGGCCGGGTAACTCCTGCCTAGCGGAGTTCCGAGGCATTTCGTCGAGAAACTGGCCAACCCTTAGTTAGAATGCTCCCCATGCCAGTCACCGTCATCATTCTCGCCGCCGGCCAGGGCAAGCGCATGCGCTCGGACCTGCCGAAGGTCCTGCACCCCCTCGCGGGCCGGCCTTTGCTCCACCACGTCCTGGCCTCTGCTACGGCCCTGAAGCCCCGGGAAATCCGGGTCGTCCATGGCCACGGTGGCGGGCAGGTCCAGGCCGCATTCCTGGGTCAGCCCATTGGCTGGTTTCACCAGGCCGTGCAGCAGGGCACGGGCCATGCCGTGCAGCAGGCCCTGCCGAAGATGCCCGCCGGCGACGTGGCGCTGATTCTCTATGGCGACGTGCCGCTGGTACAGCCGGCGACACTGAAGAAGCTGGTTGCCCGGGCTGCCAAAGGGCAGGTCGCGGTACTGACCACCGCGATGGCCAACCCGACGGGTTACGGCCGCATCCTCCGGGGTGAGCGCGGTGCCGTCGTCGCGATTGTCGAAGAGAAGGACGCGACGCCCCAGCAGCGCCAGATCTGCGAGATCAACACGGGCCTGCTGGCCTGCCCGGCGGGCAAGCTGGCGACGTGGATCGGCCGGCTGAAGCCGAACAACGCGCAGAAGGAGTACTACCTCACCGACGTGATCGGCCTGGCGGTGAAGGACAAGGTGCCGGTCGCCGCCGTCGCGGCCGAGTCGGAGGATGAGGTGCTCGGGATCAACGACAAGGCCCAGCTGGCCGCTGCCGAGAGAATCCTGCGCCGGCGGCTGGCAGGCCAGCTGATGGCCGCCGGCGTCACTTTGACCGACCCGGAGCGTATCGACATTCGGGGCGAACTCGTCTGCGGCCGGGACGTGGTGATCGAGCCCGACGTGATCTTCGAGGGCGTGGTGCACATCGGCGACGGTGCGCGGATCGGGGCGTTTACCCTGATCCGGAACACGCTGATCGGTGCCGGTACCGTCGTCCATCCCCACTGCCTGCTGGAGGATGGACTCATCGGGCCCCGCTGCGAGATCGGCCCCTACGCCCGGATGCGCCCCGGCGTGGAACTGGCTGAGGGTGCCAAGCTCGGTAACTTCGTCGAAGTGAAGAAGAGCGTGATCGGCCGCGGCAGCAAGGTGAACCACCTGAGCTACATCGGCGACGCCACCATCGGCGAGCAGGTGAACGTGGGCGCGGGCACGATCACCTGCAACTACGACGGTGCCAACAAGCATCGCACCGTCATCGGCGATGGCGCCTTCATCGGCTCCGGGGTCGAGCTTGTGGCCCCGGTGGAAATCGGTGCCGGCGCCACGATCGGAGCGGGGGCCACCATCACCCGGAGTACACCAGCCGGCCAACTGACCATCGAGCGGGGCAAGCAGCTGTCCATTCCTGGCTGGAAACGGCCGGTTAAGCGCCCGTAGGAGCGAAATGGGGACATGCCTCATTTCCTTCAGGTTCATTGGCCCTTCGACGCCCGAGGTGGAAATGAGGCATGTCCCCATTTCCCTGCGCTGTCCCCATTTCGCGGTCTGCGTTACAGCTTGGTAACGACGTTCCGGGCTAAATTCACTTCCCGAACCGCCCCCCTCGGCCATAATTCAGGAATATGTGCGGAATCGTTGGAGCCATCGCTGACCGGAACATCGTCCCCATCCTTATGGAGGGGCTGCGGCGCCTTGAATACCGGGGCTACGACTCGGCGGGTCTCGCGATCCTCACCAATGGCCAGCTGAAGCGGCAACGCCGCCAGGGCAAGGTTGCGGAACTCCAGCTGGCCCTGGATGCGGAGCCCATGGCCTCGACCATCGGTATCGCCCATACCCGCTGGGCCACCCACGGAGTTCCCAGCGAGAAGAACGCCCACCCCCACATTTCCCACGACGGTCTCGCGATCGTCCACAACGGCATCATCGAGAATCACGAGCAGCTGCGGGACGAACTCCAGTCGGCGGGCTACGTTTTCACCTCCGACACGGACACCGAGGTCATTGCCCACCGCATTCACTATCACCTCAAGAAAACCCCGAACGTTTTCGACGCGGTGCAGACCACCGTCGCCGAGCTCCAGGGCGCTTACGCGCTGGTGGTGATGAGCGAGGCCAATCCCGGCCAGCTCATCCTCGCCCGGTGTGGCTGCCCGGTGGTGGTCGGTCTGGGGGAGGGCGAGAATTTTGTGGCCTCTGACGTCTCGGCCTTGTTGCCCGTCACCCGGCGCTTCATCTTTCTCGAAGAAGGCGATGTGGCCGAGATTCACCGCAGTCACGTGCGGGTTGTCGGCAAGGATGGCAAGCCAGTTCACCGGGCCGTGAAGGAGAGTGAGCTCTCCGCCGACGCGGCAGAAAAGGGCCAGTACGCCCACTACATGCTGAAGGAGATCCACGAGCAGCCCCGGGCGGTAGCCCAGACGCTGGAGGAACGGGTCGCCAACGGCAGGCTCCTGGAGGCCGCCTTTGGCCCCACGGCCACCGAGATCTTCAAGCGCACCGAGGCCGTGCATATCGTGGCCTGCGGCACCAGCTTCCACGCGGGAGCCGTGGCCCGCTACCTGATCGAGCAGGTCTGCCGGCTCCCCTGTCACATCGATATCGCCAGCGAGTACCGGTATCGCAACCCCGTGGTGCCCAAGAACACGCTGTTCGTGACCATCTCCCAGTCCGGCGAGACCGCCGACACGCTCGCGGCCCTGCGGCTGGCCAAGGAGGGCGGCTACCTGTCGTCCCTGGCGGTCTGCAACGTGCCGGAGAGCTCCCTCGTGCGGGAGTCTGAACTCGTGATGCTCACCCGTGCAGGCCCCGAAATCGGCGTAGCTTCCACCAAGGCTTTTACCACCCAGATTGCGGCGCTCACCATGCTGGTGATCGCGCTCGCGAAGTACCGCACGGCGGACGCGGAGCGGGAGCGGGGGCTGGTGACCCGCCTCATCGAGATTCCGGGCCTGATCGAGAAAACCCTGACCCTCGATCCGGTGATGAAGAAGCTGGCAGAGCGCTTTGTGGACAAGCACCACGCGCTGTTCCTCGGTCGCGGCATCCTCCACCCCATTGCGATGGAGGGCGCCCTGAAACTCAAGGAAATCTCCTATATCCATGCCGAGGCGTACCCGGCGGGGGAGCTGAAGCACGGCCCCCTGGCCCTCGTGGATGCCGACATGCCCATCATCACGGTGGCGCCCAACAACGACCTGCTGGAGAAGCTCAAGAGCAACCTCATGGAGGTCCGTGCCCGGGGTGGCGAACTCTTTGTGTTTGCCGACCCGGACTCCGGCTTCGAGTCCAGCGACGGCGTGACCGTCATCAAGATGCCCAAGCACGTCACCTATCTGCAGGCACCCAGCATTTACACGATTCCCATGCAGCTGCTCGCGTATCACGTGGCCATCCTGCGCGGCACGGACGTGGATCAGCCGCGGAATCTGGCGAAGAGCGTCACTGTCGAGTAATCGACTCCGCAGAAGCGCCGACCATGGACTATTGGGACCATCACCCGGCTGACCAAGTATCCTTAGCTATGTTTGCCTATCTCTGCCTCGGCACCAACGACATGGACCGTGCCATCCGTTTCTACGATCCGGTCATGGGAGCACTCGGCCACCAGCGCTGCGTGGTTCTCGATGATTGCGTTGCGCGCGGTTCAGTGGCAGCAGGTTGATGATTTTCACGCAGCAGCGCTGCGCCATGGCGGCAGCTCGGAAGGCGCGCCGGGCCTTCGGCCCCAGTACCAGCCCGATTTCTATGCCGCCTACGTCCGGGACCCGGACGGCCACAAGCTCGCGGCTGTATGTCGGGGCTTAACCAGGAGACCGGGCCCATGAATCAGGACTTTCCCAACGACGAAACCGGCGAACTGCTGCGCTTGATGCGGGAACAGGGCGATGACCTGTCTGCTGCGCGGGACATCGACTTCTTCCTCATTTTCGACCTGCAGGACCAGGCTAAAGCCTTTGCGGCCCAGGCCAGTCTCGGACCGGAGTTCCGTGTGGAAGTTTCGCGCTACGAAAAAACCGACAAGTGGCAGGCCTGCCTCACCGTGCACATGGCGCCGGTCTACGCCGAGCTGGTGATGCTGGAGAAACAGGTCGGCCGGTTGGGGCGGGGTTTCGGCGGCGAGTCCGATGGCTGGGGCTGCGCGGCTGCTGAATGATTGTCACCACGAACCGAAGGTACCGGACCTTAGTTTTGTTAGTTGTTTAGTTATTTAGTCAAACAACTAACAAAACTAAGGTCCGGTACCTTTTCGTTACGCGTCGAGGCATTCCGCGTGATGACGCAGGTGATCTTCGATCATGCTGCTCACGAAGTAGTAGCCGTGCCCGTAGCCAGCGTGGCGCCGGAGGGTCAGCGGATAGCCGGCGCCCCGGGCGGCAGCTTCGAACAGCTCAGGCTTCAGCTGCGTGACCAGGAACTCGTCGTCCAGCCCCTGATCGATGAGCAGCGGGGGCCGACCGGATGCGGAGTTTAGGTCCTGCATGAGCTCGGTGGCGTCGTACTGCCGCCAGCTCTCCCGGTCCGGGCCCAGGTAGCCCGGTAGCGCCTTTTGTCCCCAGGGGTGCTGGGTTGGCGCAACGATGGGCGCCAGCGCCGACAGGCTGCGGAAGCGCTCCGGGTTTCTGAGGCCGATGGTGAGGGCGCCGTGCCCGCCCATGGAATGCCCCAGCAGGCCGACGCGGTCCGCGTCCAGCGGAAACTGGCTTAACACCAGTTCAGGCAGTTCCTGGGCCACATAGCTGTACATGCGGTAGTGGGCTGACCAGGGCGCGACGGTGGCATCCAGGTAAAAGCCGGCGCTCTGCCCGAAGTCGATCGCCGCATCGTCCCCCGGGAGCTTGACGCCCCGCGGACTCGTGTCCGGCGACAGCAGGGCCAGGCCGAGTTCGGCCGCCACCCGGTGCGCGCCAGCCTTGATCGGGAACGTCTCCTCGTTGCACGTGAGCCCCGCCAGGTACATCACCAGGGGGACGCGCTCGTGTTCCGCCTGGGGTGGCAGATACAGCCCAAAGCGCATCTCGCAGTTCGTGGTTGTCGCGGGATGGCGATAGAAGTGTTGCCAGCCGTCGAAGGCGCGGAAGCGATTGGTCAGGAGCAGCGTTTCTGCGGCACTCATCGGGGAATCTCCAGTAGTCTTTCCCCATCTTCTCACTCGGGGACCAAGCAATGTACCTGGACGCGATGCAGGCCACCGTGGCGGGCTTTTCCCGCCGGGGCGTACTCGGCATGGGCGTAGCCGCCGGGCTCGGTAGCGCTGCCAGTCTGGTCGGCGGCCTAGCCCGGGCCGGGTCCCGGCCTCTGGATCTCCGCACTGCCGAGGACAACATCTACGCCTTCGCCAAGACCTGGGGCACTCTCGGGGACGAAACCGTCTTTGGCGGCCATGAAGGCGTGTTTTTCGCCGTGGTGGGTAATCGCCGGGCCATCCCGTTGTTTGGCTACGTCGGCTTCGGCAGCCTGCAGTTTCGTCTCCTGCCGAACGGCGATGCGGAGTACCGGGGCAAGGACGCCACCTTCTACACCGACCTCAAAACCGGCGAGCTCCTCGATACCTGGCAGAACCCCTTCACCGGCAAGACGGTAAAGGTCTATCCCTATATCAACGAGCAGGTCACCACGACGATTCCCGCCCGCTACCCCGCCGACCGCATGGTGACCGACGCCTACCGCTGGGAGATTGCCATTGGCAATGCAGCCTCCCGCAAGGAAGACGCCACGAGCTACCGGGGCGACAAGGGAGAGTCCGGCCAGACGGTGCCCTTTGTGCTGCCCTGGCGGCGCCTGGGCAACCAGTACATGCTGAGTTGGGACTGGATGCTGGAGGTGGCCAACCCGGTAACGCCCGAGGGCTGGCCGGAAGCGTCCACCGGCCCGGTCATCAACCCGTCCGAGCATTTTGTGTTTTTCGTGCCCGCCGACGAGCTGGAAGACCGCAGCCGCCCCTGGGCCACGATGACTGCCGGCTTCTTCCGCCAGTGCCCCTGGTTGCCCTGGATGCGGATGGGCCGGAGCGGCGTCGAGGGGCGGATGTTCGCCAACTCCCACAGCTACAAGATCACCGGTGGGCTGGACAACATCCCGCGGCCGGTCCGGGCCCGCCTGGAGCG
>SHZI01000067.1 GCA_009692345.1 Gammaproteobacteria bacterium
CGGAAATTCTTACGATTACAATGTATCCCTGATGGATGACTCAACCGTAACTCCGGACATGCTGCGCCGCTTTTCCCCGCTGGACGGGCTGAAGCGGGAGAACGTCGCAGCCCTGGCCAAGAAGATCGAGGTGCGCACTCTGGATGGCAGCCAGCCGCTGCTGCGGGAGGGTGACACGGACAAACGGACCTATTACCTCGTTTCCGGGACTCTCGAGCTCACTGATCGAAACGGGACAGTCCGGCTCCTGAGGTCCAATTCCGACGAGTCACGCAACCCCATTACTCCGGTCTTGCCTCGTCGGTATACGGTCCGTGCCGTGGATCGCGTGGAGTACATCTCCGTAGACACCGAGTTGCTCGACGTCATGCTCACCTGGGACCAGACCGGCAGCTACGAGGTCAACGAACCCCGCGGTGACGACCACGGCAATTCCGATAACTGGATGACCACTCTCCTCCAGACCAAGGCCTTTCACCGCATTCCCCCTGGCAACATCCAGGCGATTTTCATGCGGATGCAGCAGGTCCACTTCAACGCCGGGGACGTGATCATCAAGCAGGGTGATGAGGGAGACTATTTCTACGTCATCACGCGTGGCCAGTGCACGGTAACCCGCGAGACACCACTCAACAAGGAAGGTATCAAGCTTGCCGAGCTCGGCGTGGGTGACACCTTTGGCGAGGAGGCACTGATTTCCCACAGTCGCCGGAACGCTACGGTGACTATGGCTGTCGACGGCGCGCTGATGCGCCTTGGGAAGCATGATTTCACCACGCTGCTCAACGAGCCCATGGTGCCCTGGGTGGATCACGAAGAGGCCCGCCGGATTGTTGCCGGGGGTGGCAAATGGCTGGATGTGCGCCTGCCCAGCGAGTTCGAGAGTTATCACGAGCCCGGGGCGAGCAACATTCCGCTGTATTTCATCCGCCTCAAGCTGAATGCGCTGGACACGAAGACCACTTACGTCGTGTGTTGCGATACCGGACGCAGAAGTTCGGCCGGCGCTTTTGTGCTTAATGAACGGGGTTTCGATACCCGGGTCCTGCGCGGCGGCCTCAATGTGACCGGCCGCTAGGGGCCCAGCTACATAGGCTGCTACACGGCCGGCTACATCGTGTGGGTCGGCTTGCCCCCACCGAGGACCCCGGCCAGATAATTCTCAATCTTCTTCTGGGTGGCGCCGCCATCCTGAGCGCCGAACTGAACCCCGATGCCCGCAGTCCTCTTGCCCTGGGCCCCCGTGTGCGTGACCCAGATGACCCGACCTGCTACGGGGATTTTCTCGTCCTCGCCCATCATGTTCAGGAGCATGAAGACTTCGTCGCCAATGCGGTAACTGTTGCTCGTCGGGATAAACAGGCCGCCATTGCGAATGAAAGGCATGTAAGCGAGATAGAGGGCGCTCTTGTCCCTGATCGTCAGTGTCAGCAATCCTGCTTTGGACATATCAATACCTGGTGGCGCCAGCCGCACCGTACCACCACATCAGCAGGTCAGCGAACATCGCTTCCATGTTCAGTGAACGGTCCTTGAGGCGCTGGGCCTCCATGACCTGATCGAGATACGCACAGCAAGCGGCCATGTTCACGGGGACCCCGGGAATTTTCAAGTGCGCCAGTCCCGAAAACCGGTCGCCCCCGGCCGCGACCTGGCTGTGCAGGAGCTCGGCAGTCTGCAGGAACAGCCAGCGCAGGCAGACGCCGGCATCACGCCTGGCCCAGGTCTTTGCCAGGCTGGTGGGCGGGACGGAGCGGTCGATAAGGCGCTGAACCTCGTCGGCTAACTCAGCCAGCATCTTCCCGCCACCCTCCCCCTGCGCTTCGCCCAGCAGGGTTCTTGCCATCAGGGGTGAACCGGAGGCGAAGGCCAGAGCCCGCTCACAGGCAGCCCGGTCGCTGTGCCCTTGACTCAGCCACGCCAGAGCGGCGGAGCGTGCAGGCGGCGACACACGCAGGCGCTCACAGCGGCTGACGATCGTAGGCGGGAGCCGGGTCAACGCCTCGGCGACCAGGATCAGGGTAGTGGCTTCTGGGGGTTCCTCCAGGGTCTTCAGGAGCGTGTTCGCCGCATTGTGGGTCATGACCTCGGCCGGGTAGATGAGGGCAACCTTCCACCCGGACCGATGACTGGTCAGATGCAGGGCCTGACTCAAGTCCCGAATCTGCTCGATCCTGATGGTCCGGGAATCCTCCTCCGGGCCGACGCCCCAGTAATCCGGGTGGGGAACGCCCCCCAACTGGTCGGCTGGGGTGTCCAGAGACGGCCGCCAGTCAGAACCCAGAAGCCTGGCGGCGACAGTCAGTCCGAGATGGCGGCGGCCGGTCCCGACCGGCCCGTGAATGAGCAAGGCCTGGGGCGTCTGTCCCCGAACAAGGCGCCCCTCAAAGCGCTGCAGAGCGCCCTCCAGCCAGGGGGCATTCAGTACATTTAATACCCTATTAGTCATATACCTGGAGCTTATAGTTAGTGGCTAGTTTAATTCCGCCAGAACCCGGCGGATCTCTTCCTGAACTGCCGCGAGGGGCCGATCCGCATCGATCAGGCGAACCCGGTCCGGCTCCCGGGCGGCAAGATCCAGATAGGCCTTCTGGACCCGACTGAAGAATGCCAGAGACTCCTGCTCAAACCGGTCCCGGTGACCGCGACCTGCCTGCCGCTCTTCTGCGACCTTCAGTGGTGCATCGAGCAGCAGGGTCAAGTCGGGGCGGAGATTCCCCTGCACCAGACTGGCCAGAGTATCGATGGTCGCTGCCGGCAAGCCCCTGCCGCCACCCTGGTAAGCATGACTGGCATCGGTAAAGCGATCGCAAACCACCCACTTGCCACTCAGCAGTGCGGGCCGGATAACCTCTTCGAGGTGGGCGGCCCGTGCAGCGAACATCAGCAAGAGTTCAGTGAGCGGGGCGATGCGGGTATCCGGGACCAGGAGCAGATCGCGGATGCGTTCCCCGAGTGCTGTTCCACCAGGTTCACGGGACTCAACGACAGCGTGACCAGCCCGGCGCAGTTCATTCGCGACAAAACTCAGGTTGGTCGACTTGCCGACCCCCTCGATGCCCTCGACGGTAATGAAGCGGCCGACCGCGTTTTGGGTAGTGACCATGTGCCTGTACTCAGTTGACGTTACGCTGGCTAAGCGCAGCCAGGTAGTCCCTGACTGCCGCCTCGTGCTCTCGAAGGGTAGCGGAAAAGCGGTGACTGCCATCGCCATCCCCTGTGGCTACGAAGAACAGCAAGTCCGTGTCTGCCGGACGGGACGTGGCTACCAGCGCGACTGCACTGGGAGCCGCAATGGGGGTTGGCGGGAGTCCATCCCGCGTATAGGTGTTCCAGGGCGTATCGGTGCTGAGATCTACCCGGGTGAGGTTGCCGTCAAAGCCCTGGCCAAGCCCGTAAATGACTGTTGGGTCGGTCTGCAGGCGCATCCCCTTTCTCAGTCGCTGGACAAAGACGCCTGCAATCAGGGGTCGTTCGCTGGCCAGGGCAGTCTCCCGCTCGACTATGGAGGCCAGGGTCAGGAGTTCGTAGGGACTGCCCAGAGGAAGCGCAGGGTCCCGCGTCGCCCAGGCGTCGGCAAGTTTGTCCTTCAGGGCCGTGTGTGCGCGGGACAGAATGGCACGGTCTGTTGTACCGCGAGCGTAAAGATAGGTTTCGGGCAGAAACGCGCCCTCCGCGCTCTGCCAGGGCAGATCCAGCTCCCGGGCCAGTTCCCTGGGCACATCTGCCGCATTACCGCCGGTCTGGGTCCCAGCCAGTGTCTGCTCCAGCGCAGGGGCATCACGGATTGCTTGCAGGACGTCGCGGACCGACCACCCCTCTACCAGGGTGAACTTGTGCAGAACCACGCGTCCCTCAACCAGCTGGGCAAGGAGAGACCCTGGCGTCAGCCCGGGGGCCAGATCGTACTCCCCAGCCTGGATGCGCCCCGCTTGTCCCGTGAGCTGCGCGGTGGTTCTGAGGGCCCAGCCCCAGGGCGTGATGCCATCGTCCTGCAGTTGGCGCGCAACGGCGGACCAGGCGGTACCGGGCGGAATGTCGAGCCGGTACCCGCCGGCAGGAAGAGCCAATGGGCTCGCCACATAGCCGCGCAGCCACAGCGCACCTGCCGCCCCGAAGCCCACGACCAGGAACACCAGTGTCAGGATTGTCCGGCGCATTCCCCGACTCCAGCGGCAAACAAGAGCCCGCACAAGTGCCGGGTTATGGGCCCGGTACCCCAGTTCTGCGCCCCGAGCTGCCGCACGGGACGGATGCCCGTCAGCGCATTGGTCACAAACACCTCGGTGGCATTCCGCACATCTGCAGGGGAAAGCTGCGTTTCGAGAAACGGGATGCCCGCGCCCATTGCAGCCTCTACAACGACCCGGCGCATCACCCCGGCAATTCCGGCGCGGTGTACCACTGGCGTCAGAAGCCGGTCACCCGTTACGAGGAACACGTTGCTTGCGGTACCGCCGACCAGCTGTCCCTCAGTACTGAGCATGAGCCCTTCGGCGATCTCGGGTTGCTGCCACTCCGCCCGGGCGAGCACCTGCTCGAGCCGGCCGAGGGACTTGAGCCCTGCAGTCGCCGGATTTGCCGATGTCATGGTCTCACACCAGCGGATTTCAATCGGTAACGAGGGCTGAGCGCGGCTCTCCCCGGTCCCCCAGGCCACCGTGGTTGTCGGTGAATCTGGCAGCGCGTAGCCCCTTGGGCCCGGGCCCCGGGTCACGAACACCTTCAGTACCCCGTGGGGTATGTCCCGGACGGTCGCCTTAAGGTCTGCCGCGAGCCTGGCGCGGGTCGGCGCCGCTATGCTCAGTCTGCCGCATCCGGTCAGCAGCCGGTCCAGGTGCAGGTCCAGAAAGCGCGGCGTGCCAGCTCGTATGGCCACTGTCTCAAACAGGCCATCGGCGTAAGTAAAGCCCCGGTCACTGACGTCAACGTGCCGACTGGCGCGCCCATTGATCCACCATTGGTCCATATGCGCCTATGCCCCGAGAGCGAGTAACAGGCCCTTGGCCTTGGCGCGCGTCTCCTCAAGTTCCCGCGCCGGCTCGGAGTCGGCCACGATGCCGCTGCCAGCCGCAAAGGACAGGGTCCGACCGCGCATGACAAAAGTGCGGATCAGAATGTTCAGGTCGCAGCTCCCGTCCCGGTTCAGATAGCCCATCGAACCCGTATAGGGGCCACGGGCCTGACCCTCGAGTTCGGCGATGATTTCCATGCAGCGGATCTTCGGGCAGCCCGTAATCGTTCCTCCTGGAAACAGGGCTCGAATAATCTCGCCCGGCGACACGTTATCCCGCAGCCGCCCGCGGACATTGGAAACAATATGGTGCACATGGGCGTAGGATTCCACCGCCATGAACTCGTCGACTTCAACCGAACCTGGTTCACTGATGCGTCCGAGATCGTTCCGTTCGAGATCAATCAGCATGATGTGCTCGGCGCGCTCCTTTGGATTGGCAAGCAACTCGTGGCGCCTGGCTTCCTCCAGCGACGGATGATCGGCGGTCGGCCGGGTCCCGGCAATGGGGCGGGTTTCAACCGTGCCGCCCCGGCTGCGCACCAGCCGTTCAGGGGAGGAACTGATCAGCGTCCAGTCGCCGTGGGTAGCGATACCGGCATAGGGCGCCGGATTTGACTGCCGAAGCCGGCTGTAGATCTCTGCGGGCTGGACCCCAGCCCTTAAAGTTGCCAGCCAGTGCCGCGCCAGGTTGACCTGATATACGTCACCCCGCGCGATTCGCTGGCGCACCTCGGCTACGGCCGCGAGGAATAGTTCCGCCCGCGGTTCGCTGATGGAGGTGACCCGGGGCTCGCGGGTACCGGCCGACACGGGGAACCCGGCCGCATAACGCTCCAGATCTTGCCTGAGTTCGTCGATGGCTTCCCTGTGGGTGGCCTCTGCAACGATCCAGGCCATCCCCGTGAGCCGACTCCGCACCAGCGCCACGGGAATTCGCGTGGCGAAGGCAACGGGCCCGCCAGGCGGGAAAGTCGCCCGAATCGATGGCTCGATCTGCTGGACCAGTTCGTAGCCCAGATAGACAAACCAGCCCCCGTGGAAGGGGAGAGCATCAGCCGGCTCCATGGCCACCTGATTGCTTCGCCACCACTCATCCAGTGCTGGAAGGAACTGCCGGCGTTCGGTGCCTTGCGCCCCATGGAGGAGAAAGCGTTCATCCAGGCGCAAAGTGTGTCCCGGAAAGGCGAAGAGGATATCGAAGGAGGCCCCGGCATTCTGGCCCCCGGTCGCGGTTGCCACACTCTCGAGCAGGTAGGGGTAGCGCTCCGGATTGCCAGCATGCAGCACCAGCAGGTCGCATTCACCCGGCAGGATTACAGGTCGCACTATCATGGCCGCATCCCGGGCCATTGGCTGGACGTCAGACCCGGCGGAAAATCAGGCTGCCGTTCGTGCCTCCGAAACCAAACGAGTTGCTGAGTACATTCTCGATGGGCATGGCACGAGCGGTGTTCGGGACGTAATCCAGATCGCAGTCCGGGTCAGCGGTATGGAGGTTGATGGTCGGCGGAGCGACCTGATCGCGGATCGCCAGTATGCTGAACACGGCTTCCACAGCTCCGGCAGCACCGAGCAGGTGGCCCGTAGTGGACTTGGTCGAACTCACGGCAAGCCGGGCGGCATGACTCCCAAAAACACCCTTGATGGCGCGTGTCTCCGCCACGTCGCCGAGCGGCGTCGAAGTCCCGTGGGCATTGATGTAGCTGATCTGATCCGGGTTTAGTCCGGCATCCTTGAGTGCCGCAAGCATGCAGGCCTGGGCACCCTCCCCGTTCTCCGGCGGCGCTGTCATGTGAAACGCATCCGCACTCATGCCAAAGCCGACGACTTCGGCAAAAATCGTAGCGCCCCGCTTGCGTGCCGCCTCGTACTCTTCCAGGACCAGACAGGCAGCGCCGTCGCTCAGGACAAAGCCGTCCCGGTCCTTGTCCCACGGCCGGCTGGCCCTGGCGGGATCGTCGTTCCGCTGGGACAGGGCCCGGGCTGCGCAAAACCCTCCGAGGCCCATGGGCGTGATGCCATGTTCTGCACCCCCGGCCAGCATGACGTCCGCATCGCCATGGCTGATGAGCCGAGCGGCCATCCCGATGCTGTGAGTTGCCGTTGAGCAGGCGCTCACCAAGGCAATGTTCGGGCCGCGATAGCCGTATTGAATGGATACGTGGCCAGAGATCATGTTGATAATGCTGGCTGGCACGAAGAATGGGGAAAGCTTGCGGGGGCCGCCCTCCTGCAGTCGCTCGTGGTTCGCTTCAATCGTGCCAATACCACCGATGCCCGAGCCGATCGCCACACCTATCCGATCGAGGGAGTGCCCACTGTCCCTGAGGCCTGAATGTGCCACCGCCTGGGTCGCTGCGGCGATGCCGAAGTGGATAAAGGGATCCATCTTCTTGAGATCCTTGGCGGGCACGTACTGGCTGGCATCGAAGTCGCGGATGCTGCCGCCAAAGCGCGTGGAGAACTGACTGACATCAAAATCGGTGATGGGTCCGATACCCGATACGCCAGCGACGACCTGGCGCCAGGCGGACTCGAGATCGTTGCCCACCGGTGAGATGATGCCCATACCGGTGACCACGACGCGTCTGTTTGGCATGCGTGGCTACCTCTCGAACGTGCCTGGACAGGAACCAGGCTGGCTGTACATCGCTGGATCCGGGGAACTTGACGGGACAGCCGCACCCTCACGCCCCAGGCTGGGAGACGGAATCAGGCGGCAGCAGCCCGCTGGGTGATGTAGTCGATGGCCTGCTGAACGGTCTTGATCTTCTCCGCATCCTCGTCGGGAATCTCGGTCTCAAACTCCTCTTCAAGTGCCATGACCAGCTCGACCGTGTCGAGGGAATCAGCCCCGAGGTCATCAACGAAAGACGCCTGATTGGTAACTTCGTCTTCCTTTACGCCCAGCTGCTCGACGACGATGCTCTTGACCTTTGCCTCAATACTGCTCATCTGTGCTATGTCCTCTTCGTGAGACCGACTACGCATATGGGTGGGCTAACCTGCATGCTCTGCGCAGATCGCAACCCCCAACCGGCGGGTATTCTAGGTTAAGCCCCGCGGCCAATCTAGCGCTGCAAGAAAGTGACCTGAATCAGGCCATATGCAGGCCACCATTGACATGCAGCGTCTCTCCCGTCACGTAAGCCCCCGCGCCGGAGGCCAGGAACAACACCGCACCCGCCACATCATCGACCGTACCGAGGCGCTGCAGGGGGATCTGGGTGGCCAGTTTCTCCCGCTGTTCATCGGACAGGGCGTTAGTCATGTCAGTCTGGATGAAGCCGGGTGCGATGACATTCACAGTAATGCCGCGACTGCCAACTTCCCGGGCCAGAGATCTGGAGAAGCCGACGATGCCTGCCTTGGCAGCCGCGTAATTGGCCTGACCGGCGTTCCCCATCGCACCGACGACTGAAGAGATACTGATGATGCGGCCGCGACGTTGCTTCAGCATGCCGCGAACGAAGACCTTGCTGAGGCGGAATACCGAAGTGAGGTTTGTTGCCAGCACGGCATCCCACTCTTCGTCCTTCATGCGCAACAGCAGGTTGTCGCGAGTGATGCCCGCATTGTTGATGAGGATCGATATGTGCCCCTCCTGTCCCGCAATGTCCTTCTCCAGCAAAGCGACAGAAGCAGAGGACGAGGCATCCAGCACGAGGCCCCGACCGGCTATACCCTGCAGCTTCAGGCGCTCGGTGATGGCAGCTGCTCCCGCTTCTGTCGTTGCGGTACCCAGCACGACAGCGCCGGCGCGCCCGAGGGCATCTGCGATCGCCGCGCCGATGCCCCGGGATGCTCCGGTGACGAGAGCCGTTTCGCCGTTCAGTATCTGTGGTTGGGTTGCAGCTGCCATCAGTCTCTCCGCTCAGTCAGGTGGGGACGGGCCTAAGGGCCCACTGCCGGTAAATCTGCTCGCCGGCAACATACAGTAACCCACCGACAGCGCCCCAGAGGTGGGCATCTGTGACGACCGCCGAGCCCACAGTCTCTGTCGAGAAAGGCAGTGCGCCCTGCCACTGCTCCCAGGCCACTTTGCCGGACCAGATCGCGAGCATTGCCCAGCCCATCCTGTCGCCCTGTCGGATCCAGTCGATGGCACCAATCATCAGCAGGCCATGCAGAGCACCCGACATGCCGACGCACCAGCTCACCTCCGGGCTGAACAGGTACAACCCCACGCTGCTGACCACCGAGCACACAATCTGCGCGACTGCCCAGGCAATGGGGCTCCGTGCCGGGTAGAACACCCAGATCCCTATGAGCAGGGCAGCCACGTTAAGGGCCAGATGGATCCAGCCCAGGTGGACCAGATTGCCGGTGAGCAACCGCCAGTACTCGCCAGCACCAATGGCTGCCCGGTCGTACCAGAGTTGCCGGTGCCACTCGGCCGGCAGGAACTGGAGTGCGACGAGCATCACAGCAAAGCCCGTTGCCCATACCAGAGACGATGACGGGAGCCGGGGGGAAAACGTTATTTCTCGGGCGCTTAGGGCCACTTGGTCAAATCTGGCTGAAACTTGCTGACAGGCTCTGGCGGGAGGCAGATAATCACTGGGCTAACCTGCCGCTTTGGGTTGCGGCGGATCATCGCAGAATCGCAGGATCAATTCATGAAGTTCGAGAACACGTCGTTCCGGGCCGCACGCGGCTTTACGCTTATCGAAATCATGGTCGTTATCGTGATCATCGGTATTCTCGCGGCGCTGATCGCACCGAACGTCATCAATCGTATTGATGACGCCCAGGGCGCGAAAGTGAAGCAGGACATCAGGGCAATAGAAAGCGCCCTGAAACTCTATCGGCTGGACCGCTTTCGCTACCCCACCGGCCAGGAAGGTCTGGACGCTCTCGTCACGCCGCCCCAGGATTCGGCACAGAAGTGGCCCGAGGGCGGCTATCTGGACCGCATGCCGAAGGATCCCTGGGACCGGGACTACCTCTACGACAACCCCGGTAAGCAAGGCGCCTTTGACATCTATTCCCTGGGCAGGGACGGACAACCGGGGGGCGAAGGCCCGGATGCAGATGTCGGGAACTGGGACGTCAACTAGCCCCTGCTCGAGGGCCGGGGGGTTTACGCTCCTCGAGATGCTGGTCGTGGTGTTCATTATTGGCATCATGGCGGCCATGTTTACGCTCTCGGTCGGCGTGGCTGGCGGCACCGACCGGGAACTGCGGCGGGAAGCCGAACGGCTGGAAACCCTTCTGGCTCTCGCCCTGGAGGACGCCTCGTTCCAGTCCCGGGAACTTGGCCTGCGACTGTATCCCGGTCGCTACGAGTTCTCGGTGTTCGACCGTGGCGACCTGTTCGACCCCAAGGACGACAAGTGGGAGCGCATCAGCGGCGACGTCTTCGCGCCCAGGGAACTGCCCAAGGTCTTTGCCCTCGAACTGGAGATCGAAGGCAGGGCGGTCAATCTCGAACGCAGTGAGAAGGATGTGGAGAAGACGTACCAGCCCCAGCTCTTCATTTTTTCTTCCGGAGATCTGAGCGATGCCTTCGATATTCGCGTCCGCAGTACCGAGGAAGACCGCAGCTATTCCCTGGCCGTGGCCATTGACGGCAAGACCACACTGACCAAAGACGATGGCTGACGCCCGGCTCCAGCGAGGCTTCACCCTGCTCGAGGTGATGGTGGCACTGGTCATAGTTGCTCTCGGCCTGATGGCCGCCTTCGGTCAGGTGAACCAGACGCTGACAGTCGCCAGCAGATTGCGGGACAAGACCCTCGCTCACTGGGTAGCCATGAACGAGATGACCCGCCTTCGCCTGCTGGGAGAGTTTCCGGCCATTGGCAGCCGATCCGACGACGTGGACATGGCCAGAACCACCTGGCGCTACACGATTAAGGTCGTGAAGACCCCGGTGGAGGCCCTGCGCCGCGTGGATATCAGTATTGCGTTTGCGGACCAGCCGGACAGCGTGGTGACCACCCTCACGGGATTTCTCGGCCGCCCGGCACCCACGACGCCCGGGACCGGACCCGTGGCCCCGGCAGACTGGAACGTCCTCCAGTCTTCCCAGCCGTGAGGGCACCTGGACGCAGGGACGCGTCGGGCTTCACCTTGCTGGAGTTGCTGGTGGCCATGGGCATCTTCGCCGTGATTGGCGCCATGGCGCTGGGCGGGCTGAATGCCGTGGTGGGTCAGGAAACTCAGGCCCGGGAACAGACCGAGCGCCTGGCCATGTTGCAGCGCGCGCTACGTCTGCTCTCGACCGATTTCAGCAGTGTTGAGCCTCGCTTTATCCGGGATGAGCTCGGCAGTGACCGGGAGCTTCCCCTGACCACCGATGGCCGCGGGCAGTTCCTGGTCCGCCTCACCCGGGGCGGCTGGCCTAATCCTGCGAACCTCCCGCACCGGGGCACTCTCCAGCGGGTTCAGTACCGGCTTGAGGATGGGGATCTGTATCGCGAGTACTGGCCGGTGGTCGACCCGGTGCTGGGACAGGAGCCGCGGAGCGAGAAACTGTTTGGTGGCGTCAAGGACGTCAAGCTCCTGTTCCTGGACACGAGCCAGGGGACGGGTGAATGGCAGCAGCAGTGGCCTCCCCTGCGCAACACCGCAGGCGCACCCGCCGGCCGGCCACGCGCCGTCCGGGTCACTCTCGACCTGGAGGACTGGGGCGAGATCGAGCGGCTGATCGAGATGCCTCAATGATGACAACCCCACCCGGCAGGCAGGCAGGCATCGCCGTGCTCACGGCCATACTGGTTGTGGCCATTGCCACCGTACTGGCAGTAAACCTGCTCTGGCAGACCAGCGTTGGCCTGACGAGGACCGAGAACCTCCTGCTGCAGGACCAGGCGCGGCAATACGATCTCGGTGGAGAGGAGTTTGCCCGGTTCGGGCTTGCCGAGGACTATCGCGATGATGGCGAGAACGGCTCGGATACCATCCAGGAAAACTGGGCCAAGCCGCTGGCCTTCGATGTCGAGGCGGGCAAGCTCGAAGGGTACCTGCAGGACCAGCAGGGCCGCTTCAACCTCAATGGCCTCATCGGCAAGGATGGCAAGCGTATCGAGGAGGTCCGGGATCAGTTTCAGCGGCTGCTGCTGCTTCTGCCCCTCGAGCGGCCCCTGGACGAGGGAACTGCAGCCGCACTGGCAGACGCCACCGTCGACTGGATCGACCCGGGAACCGATGTTGAGGCGGTTGGCGCCGAGGATGACCAGTACACCGGCCGGCAGCCACCGTACCGGCCGGCGAACTTCTGGCTGGTCTCCACCAGTGAGCTGCTGGCCGTTGAGGGCTATACCGCAGAAATCTACGCGGCGCTACAGCCTCACGTTACGGCGTTGCCTCCCCCACCGACGGATGGGCAATCCTGGACACTCAACGTCAATACGGCGACGGATCTGGTCCTGGCGTCGCTGTTGCCCAATCTGTCGGCACTCGACGTGGAGCCCTTCGTGAACGGGGCCTACGATGATGCCGCCGATTTCAAGACTGACTTCCCCGGGAGTGAGGGCATCTCGCCCAAGATACCGCTGGGGGTAGGCAGCAACTGGTTTCTGTTAACCGTTACCGCGTCTATTGGCACTGCGCAGTCCACTATGTACAGTCTCCTGGAACGCAGCAGGGATGTGGTGCGGACCCGACTGCGAACCTTTGATGCGAACTGAACTGGAACGTCGTGCTTAATGAGTGAAACGCTGGTCATCCGCCTCGTGACGGACGGGCCTGGTCTTGTCACCGGGGCCGGCCCCATCGCGGGTCAGGCTGAATGGGCTGTGGTGGACGCCACGGGCGCCTGCGTCCTGGCGCCAGGTGCGGGCCCGCTCGCCGAGGCAGCGGTCCTCTGTGCGGGCCGGCGCACGCTGGTGCTGGTGCCTGCTGTGCGGGTGCTGCGGACCCGGGTCGACGTGCCCGTTAAAGGCGCCAACCGGATTGCCCAGGCCCTGCCCTTCGCGCTGGAGGACGTGGTGGCGGAAGACGTGGAGGAATTGCACTTTGTCGCCGGTGCCCGGTTCGCCGATGGTCAGGTAGCAGTCGCCGTCGTCCGTCGTGAGTGGATGGACGGCTGGCAGACCCAGCTCGCCACGGCAGGAATCCAGGCTCAGGGCATCTACGCCGACAGCGACGGCGTACTCGACAT
>SHZI01000068.1 GCA_009692345.1 Gammaproteobacteria bacterium
GACCGGCGCGATCAATATCGATCGCGCCGGTCGGCGCTTCTACTGCAGCTCAATCTTCTGCTCGACTACTGTGCCCACCGTGACGGTGAACGCAGCATTCCTGAACTTCGGCGGGCCGAACTTGGGGCGCAGGTTATTGGACAAGCCGGCAGGTTCCTTGGGCAGGCCGATGAAGTTGCTTTCGAGCTTGCCGTTGCTATTCTCGTCCTGATAAATCGAGAGGGCGTATTCGCCCTCCGGTAGCAGCAGCTCCACGGTAACCGTGTCGTTCACCCGGTTGCCGGCGATCACCACGCTCTTCTGGGTCCGGTACCGGTCACTCAGCCAGTCGTCCTTCTTGTCGTAGACCCAGACCAGCAGCCGGCCCTGGTCCGATTTCACATTGGTGGCAATGACCCGCAGGTTGGCACCCGCTTCGGTGCCATCGGCCGCTACAGCGTGGCCAGACCAGACGGAGAGCAGCAGTGCGGCGGCGGCGACGATGGGCTTCATGGCGTTGATCTTTCCTTAGTCACGGATACCGATGGTCGCCCGGGCTTCCAGCGCGGTGGCCACCACCTGCGCCTGGTCCGGACCCAGAACGGTGAAGTGTCCCATTTTTCGGCCCGGCCGTGCCTCGTGCTTGCCGTACAGATGCAGGCGCAGGTTGGGTCGGGACAGCAGCTGGGTCCACCGGGGTTCGCCCGCCGACCAGAGGTCGCCCAGCAGGTTCACCATGGCCGCCGGGCTGACGAGCTCAGTACCGCCCAGCGGCAGGCCACAGAGTACCCGCACCTGCTGCCCGTACTGGCTGGTGGCGCAGGCATCCAGAGTGTAGTGGCCACTGTTGTGGGGCCGGGGCGCCATTTCATTCACGTAGAGCGCGCCGCCGCTGATGAAGAATTCTACGCCCAGTGTGCCAACGTAGCCCAGCGCCGCCGCGATCTGCAGAGCGCACTGGCGGGCCGCTTCGGCGAGTGCGGGGCTGATGCGCGCCGGCACGATGGACACGTCGAGAATGCCGTGCCGGTGGCTGTTCTCGGCGACGGGAAAGCAGGCGGCTTTCCCCGCCGCGTCCCGGGCCAGGACCACGGACACCTCGCAGTCCAGGGGCAGCAGGGCCTCTAGCACGCAGGCTTCCCCGCCGAGACTGCGCCAGGCCACCAGCGCTTCGTCCCGCGTGGCGACCCGGGCCTGGCCCTTGCCGTCGTAGCCGAAGCGGGCGACCTTCAGTACGCCGGGAAAAAGGGTGGCTGGGGCCCCGATCAGGTCACTCTCGCTGCGCAGGACCGCGAAGGGCCCGTGGGGCAGTCGCTGGTCACGCAGGAAGGTCTTTTCGGCGATCCGGTCCTGGCACACAGCGACTGCGGCGGCAGAGGGGCGCACGCGGATCGCCCGGGCGAGGTACTCCAGAGAGGCTGCGGGGACGTTCTCGAATTCGGTGGTGACAGCCGCACAGCCCAGAGCGAGTGCATCCAGGGCCACGCGATCGGCATAGTCCGCCGCGAGATGCCGGTCGGCTATGCGGCCCGCCGGACTGGAGGGGTCCGGGTCGAGCACCCAGACCCGGTAGCCAAGTTCGTGGGCCGCCTGCACAAAGAACCGGCCAAGCTGTCCGCCGCCCAGCAGGCCCAGGATGGCTGGGGGGGCAATCATCGTCGGCGCGTCTTCAGCCACCGCAGCGGGCATTCAGTCTGCGAGCTTCATGGCCATGACAGCCTTGGTCTGGCGGCTGCGAAACGCGGCGAGTTTGTGGGTGAGGGTCGGGTACTCGGCGGCGAGTACTGCGATGGCGAAGAGCGCCGCGTTGGCCGCCCCCGCCTCGCCTATGGCAAACGTAGCCACGGGCACACCCCTCGGCATTTGCACAATCGAGAGCAGGGAATCCTGGCCCGCGAGGGCCTTGGTCTGCACGGGCACACCCAGCACCGGCAGAGTTGTCTTGGCCGCCAGCATGCCGGGCAGATGGGCGGCCCCGCCGGCCCCGGCAATGATCAGTTTCAGGCCCCGGTCCCGGGCCGACTCCGCGTAGTCAAACATCATCTGGGGAGTACGGTGGGCGGAGACCACGCGCTTCTCAAAGGGCACGCCGAACTCCTGCAGGATTTCGGCGGCAGCGCGCAGCGTGGGCCAGTCGGAATCCGAACCCATCACCACGCCCACGATCGCCCCACTGGCGCTCTTGCGGACAGTCTTGCGGCCGACTTTTTTGCGCCGGGTCTTGGTGGCCATGCCTGCATTCTACCCGTGGGAAATGGTGACATGCCTCATTTCAGGTCGCGAAATGAGGCATGTCCCCATTACTGGCCCCCATTACTGGCCCAGGATCCGGGCCAGTTTGAGGATGCCCGCGACGCTGATGCCATCAGTGATGCGCCCGTCCATGACCATGGCGAGCGCCTCACTGAAGGCCAGGCGGCGGATCTCCAGCTGCTCGGTTTCGTCGAACTCCGGGGTGCCGGCGGTCAGCCCCTCGGCGAGAAACACGTAGCCCTCTTCGTCCGTCACTGAGTTTGAGGTGTGCATTTTCAGGATGAGGGATAGCCGGGTCGCGGTGAGACCCGTTTCTTCCTTGAGTTCCCGGATGGCTGCCGACTCCAGCGGTTCGCCCCTGGGGGCGCCCCCCATCGGCAGTTCCCACGAGTACTCGCCCAGGGGAAAGCGCCACTGGCCCACGAGCCAGGTGTGCCGGCTGTCGTCCAGGGGAAGGATGGCGACGGCGCGGTTCTTGAAGCTGATCTTGCCATACCGTGGCCGGCTCCCATCGGGCGCGATCGTGTCGTGGGTCGTGATGGCAAACCAGGGATTTTCAAACTCGAGCCGGGTGGACAGCGTCTGCCAGGGATTCTCGATCGTGGCCTTCTTGCCGGTCATGTCAGGCGGCTCGCAGCAGGAATCGTTGGGGGCGTTATCAGCGTGTCCTTGAGTCGATTGAACCACAGGTGCATGCCGAGGCCACGGAGAGTCATGAAAGCGGTAAAAGCCAGCCACAAGCCGTGGTTGCCAAGGTCCCGGGTCACAAACCAGACGGGGAGAAACACCAGAAATGCCGTGGACGTCATCACCACGCGCATTTCCCGGCTGAGCGTGGCGCCCACGTAGACGCCATCGTAGAAGAAGCTCCAGACCGAGATCAGCGGCAGGACGATCAGCCAGGGCAGGTACTGAACGGCAGTGGCGCGGACCTCGGGCAGGCTGGTGAGGGTCCTGACGATCGCGGGTCCGGCGAGCCAGAACACGAGGCTGAAAAGAACGGCAAAGCCCAGGGACCACACCAGTGTCCGGCGGACGGCGCGCAGCATTCCGTCCTTGTCCCGGGCGCCGACCGCCTTGCCCACCAGCGCCTCCGCCGCATTAGCAATGCCATCGAGAGCGTAGGCGGTCAGCCACTGGAAGTTCATCAGGAGTGTATTGGCTGCCAGAAACACCGTGCCGAGCCGGGCGCCCTGGACGGTAACGAAGGCAAACGTGAACATCAGGGCCAGGGTACGAATGAACAGATTGCCGTTGATCTTCAGCAGCGCACGGTAGGACTGCAGGTCCAGGAGCCGCGTACCGGCCCAGCTGCCGGGATAGCGTCGCAGCTCCCGCACCAGCAGCCCGGTGGCAACGGCGGCGCCGGCAAACTCGGCCAGCACTGCACCCGCCGCGACACCCCGCACCTTCAGGCCCAGGCCGAGCACGAACCAGAGGTCCAGGACCACGTTGGTGAGGTTGATTGCCAGTGTGATGGCCAGCGGGGCCCGGCCGTTCTGCATCCCCAGCAGCCAGCCCAGTGCCACAAAGTTGAAGAGGGTCGCCGGAGCACTCCAGATCCGGATATCGAAGTACTGGTAGGCGTAGCGTGTCACCTCCGGCTCTGCGCCGATGACGCCGAAGGCTGCATTCCGGATCGGGACCTGCAGGAGAATGATGAGGGCCCCGAGCGCTATCGCAATGATCACCGCCTCGCCGAGGGACTCACGAATCGCGGTGCTGGCCCCGGCATTCCGCGCGAGCGACCCGTGGGCCTGGGCAGTGATGCCTGTGGTACCCATGCGCAGAAAGTTGAGGCCAACGAAGAGGATGCCGAACACCTGGGCTGCCACAGCGACGGCGGCGAGGTAGATAGCATCATCCAGATTGCCCAGCACGCCTGTCCCCACGAGCCCGACGAGGGGCACGGAAACCGACGAGACAATCATCGGTAGGGCAATCGCCCAGATCGCCTGGTGGCTGTAGGGGTCAGTGGTCAAGTCAGGCGCGGATGCCGAGAGCAGCGTAGAGCTTGGCCAACACCCAGAGCGGACCGATGAGGAGGAAGCGCAGGTCCCGGAAGAAGGAGGGCCGACGTCCTTCAACGTAATGGCCGATGAACTGGCCAATCCAGCCGATCGTAAAGACGAGCAGGGCCGTCAGCCAGAGCGGCGCCGCAAGTCGGTCCATGGCCGCGACCAGCGGGACCACGGCCAGAGCGATGAGCACCATGCCGATGCCAAGGCGGGGCGCGAGGGTGAGGTAATAGACACAAAGCCCAGCCAGCGCCAGCGTGCCCAGGTTCAGCCAGGGAGCTGCGACAGCCAGGGTGTCCGGGACGGGGACGGACCAGAGCAGGCCGATCAGCGCAATCGCAATCAGCGGCACGCAAATGCTATGGATCCCCCGGTTAAAGGGGTTCTGATGATCGACCGAATACTCGGCCAGCAGCTGGGCGGCCTGGGTGCTCATAGGCAAGTTCATACCCCGTTCAGGGCACAGCGGCAAGCCTTGCGTCCCGAGCCGGAGAGCCCGGCATAGGCGGTTTCTGCCAGCGGCCGCGTTGCTGGAGGGGGCTCTTTCTGCCATAAAGCTCCCGGCTACAGCCTGTTGATCGAAGGAGCATTGAATGACTAGGCGGACAAGCAGAAGTATCCCGGCCCTGGTGCTGGGCACCACGGTGCTGGTGACCGGCTGCATGACTACGGATCCCTACACGGGCGAGCAGGAAGTGAACAAGACCACCAAGGGCGCCGCCATCGGCGCCGGGGTTGGCGTGGCTATCGGCCTGCTCACCGGCGACAGCTCGGCCGAGCGCAAGAAGCGGGCACTGATCCTCGGCAGCGCCGGCGGCCTTGCCGGGGGTGCGGTGGGAAACTACATGGACCGCCAGGAAGCGAGGCTGCGTGCGCAGTTGCAGGGCACCGGAGTCAGCGTCACCCGGAACGGCAACAACATTATTCTGAATATGCCGGGCAACGTCACCTTTCAGACCAACAGCGCCGACATCAACGCAGCGTTCTATCCGGTGCTGAATTCCGTGGGCATCGTCCTGAAGGAGTTCGACAAGACCATCGTGGATGTGGCGGGCCATGCCGACAGTACGGGCCCTGACGACAAGAACATGGAGTTGTCCCAGCGACGGGCGGGTAGTGTCAGTTCCTACCTGGCTGCCCAGGGAATCAATGCCCAGCGGCTGGTCACGACCGGTTACGGCGAGACCCGCCCGATCGCGAGTAACGACACTGTCGAGGGTCGCCAGCAGAACCGCCGCGTGGAAATCACCCTGGTCCCCGTGACGCAGTAACAGCTTTGTAGGAGCGCCGACCGGCGCGATCCAATATTGATCGCGCCGGTCGGCGCTCCTACCGCCGCTCTTTAGACGGCGGCGCGGAGGGTCTTGAGCGCGTTCTGCTCAATCTGGCGAATGCGCTCGGCAGACACTCCGTGGCGCTTTGCCAGGACCTGCAAAGTAGTCTTCTTCTCGGCCAGCCAGCGGGCTTCAAGAATTTCCCGGCTGCGGGCATCCAGGCCAGCCAGGGCCACGTGCAGGCGATCAGCCCCCTGATCCCGGAAATCGTCAGCTTCCAGGGCGTCGGCCGGATTGCTGCCTTCGCTGGTGAGATACATCGCGGGGGCGAAGGAGGATTCGTCCTCTGCGTCGGGCGTGGGATCGAAGGTCACATCCTGACCGGATAGCCGCTGCTCCATCTCGCCCACTTCCTGGGCCGTAACGCCCAGGTCTTTGGCGATCACTTCGCGCTCGGCCAGAGAAAGCCAGCCGAGGTGCTGCTTGGAGCGGCGCAGATTGAAAAAGAGTTTGCGCTGGGCCTTGGTGGTGGCGATCTTTACCAGCCGCCAGTTGCGCAGGACGTAGTCGTGAATCTCAGCGCGAATCCAGTGCACGGCGAAAGACACCAGGCGCACGCCCATATCGGGGTCGAAACGCTTTACGGCCTTCATCAGACCCACATTGCCTTCCTGGACCAGATCGCCCAGCGGCAGCCCATAGCCCAGGTAACCCCGGGCGATGTGCACGACAAAGCGGAGCTGGGACAGCACGAGGTCCCTGGCCGCATCGAGATCGTTGTTGTCCTTCAGCCCCCGGGCGAGCGCCGCCTCGTCGGCCTGGCTCAGGACGGGCGCCTGGCGAACGGCCGAGATGTAAGCGTCCAGACTGCCCATGGGGCCGGCCAAGGCCAGCTCAAATGGGCTAGAAGACGGTCGTGCAACGAGAGCAGCAGTACTCATAAAAAGCCTCCTGAGCACAAGCCTAGCACTCGACCTCTTAGAGTGCTAACGACCGGATCAGTTCCAGGCCCAGCCTAGGCTATCTTTGGCTGTATCGCGGCAAGGTGGCGCGCCACCGCTGTCCAGGCACCCCCCCAGCCGGCCAGCACCCCCCCCGCCAGGACCGCCAGAAGGCTGCCGCCTGTGGCACCGCCCAGCTCAAAACTGCTCCCATAGAGCCCGGCCAGCCTGGTGATCGGCTCGCCCAGAGCCCAGAGGCCAATCAGGAGGATCAGCATGGCCACCACCCCACCGAGCAGTCCGTACCAGAGCCCGAGGTAGAGAAAGGGTCTGCGCACGAACGCGTCCGTGGCCCCCAGAAGTTTGGCGACCTCGATCTCTGCGGAGCGATTCTGGATATCCAGGCGGATCGTATTGCCCACCACGATCACGACGGCAGCGATCAGGAGGCCCCCCGTGATGAGGCCAAGCCGCCGGAGGAAGTCGAGTACTGCACTGAGTCGCTTGGCCCATTCCAGATCCAGTTTTACCAGATCCACACCGTTCGATTTCTGGACCTCCGCCCCGAGTTTCTCGAGCGCAGCGCCGTCCACCGACACCAGCGGCCTGACGACCAGCGTGTGGGGTAAAGGGTTGGCCTCCAGCGCTGCCAGGGCCCCCGCGAAGCCCGGGTCCTTGCTGAGCTCCGCCACAGCGGTACCGGCCGAGATGACCCGTACCGACTCCACACCAGGCCTGACCCGGAGCTCCCGGGCGAGAGCCTCAGCCCTGTCCAGCCCAATGCCGGGCGCCAGGTACACGGAAAAATCCCGGACGTCCGCCCAGTCACCGGCCAGCGTGCGGCCTGACTGCACCAGGACGCCCAGCGCTGCCGGCAGAGCGAGTGCGATACCGATCACGGTGACGGTCAGCGCGGTCGCCACCGGATTGCGCGACAGCGTGCCGAGTGCGCCGACGGCGTTTTGCGCGTGCCGGTTGAGCCAGGTGGAAAGACTCATGGGCTGACTGCTCCGGTGCTCTCGGTCAATGGCGCCACGGGAGTCTCCAGCACCTGACCGCCAGTCAGCGTGATACATCGGGCGCCAAAGTGCTCGACGAGATGCAGATCGTGGCTGGCAATCAGCATGGTCATCCCGACTTCATTCAGTCGTTTGAACAAGGCCATCACTTCCAGGGCCAGGTCCGGATCCAGGTTGCCGGTGGGCTCGTCGGCGATGAGGACTTTGGGGCGGCTCACGATCGCCCGGGCAATACCCAGGCGCTGCTGTTCCCCGGCAGACAGGGTCCGTGGCGGGTAGCGCTCCCGGTCGAGCAGGCCGACCTGATCCAGTGCTGCCCGGACGCGCCGGCCAATCTCCCGCTGTCCGGTGCCCGTGATGATCAGCGGCAACGCGACGTTCTCATAGGCGCTGCGATCAGCAAGTAGCTTGTTGTCCTGAAAGACCACCCCGATCTGCTGCCGGTAGCCGGGGATCTCCCTGTCCTTCAGCTTGCCGAGGTTGCGGCCGTCCACTATCACGTTGCCCCGGGTGGGATGCTCGATGAGGGCGATAAGCTTGAGAACCGTGCTCTTGCCGGCGCCGGAACGCCCGGTAAGAAAGGCGAGCTCGCCGGCTTCCACGTGCAGTGAGACGCCCTTGAGGGCCTCCCGGGCGCCGTCGTAGCGCTTGGTGACGTTGTCGAGGCGAATCATGTCCTGCTCATGTCCTGTGTGTCGGGAGTTTCGGCAGCGTTCCGGTCAATGCGGCCGCAAACTCCCCAGCGTCGAACACGTCCAGGTCCGCTGCCTGCTCGCCAATGCCGATAAAACGCACTGGTACCTTGAGTTCACCAGCAAGAGTGAGCAGGACGCCACCCTTGCCGCCGGCATCGAGCTTGGTCATGGTGATTCCCGTGAGGCCTATTGCCTCATGAAACTGCTTGGCCTGGGCAACGGCATTCTGGCCCAGACTGGCGTCGAGCACGATCATGGTCTCGTGGGGCGCCGTGGGGTCGAGCCGGCGGAGAACCCGGACCACCTTCTGCAACTCCTGCATGAGGTGCGCCTTGTTCTGCAGGCGTCCTGCAGTATCCGCCAGCAACACGTCGCAACCCCGGGCGCGAGCCGCTGCAAAGGCGTCGAAGACCACCGCAGCCGGATCGGCCCCGGCCTGCTGGGCGATGACCGGCACCTCGTTGCGTTCCCCCCAGACCTGCAGCTGCTCGATTGCTGCCGCCCGGAACGTATCGCCGGCGGCCAGCATGACCTTGAGCCCGTCATCCTTCAGGCGGCGGGCCAGCTTGCCAATCGTGGTCGTCTTCCCGGAACCGTTGACCCCGACCATGAGGATCACGAAGGGCCGGGGACTCGCCGGTATCACCAGGGGTTCTGCCCGGGGTTGGAGGACTTCCGTCAGCACCTCCCGGAGCAGCTGGCGGGCGTCGTCAATGGTGGCCACGTTCCGGCCACCGGTCAGCCGCTGCACCCGGCGGATGATGTCCGTCGCGGTCGTCTGGCTGACATCCGCCCCGAGCAGGTGGGCCTCGAGTTCGTCGACCGTCTGCCCGTCAAACGTCCGGCCCACCAGCCAGTCCAGCGCCGCACCAAGGCGGAATCGTGGCGGACTTGCAGGCGTGGACGCTGCCGTCTGCCCGGGCGCTTCCGCAGAGTCCGGTTCTTGCCCGGGCTCTGGTCCGAGCAGGCGCTCTTTCAGGCGAGCGAAAAAGCCCGGCCGGGAGCTGTTCCCGGAATTCGTGTTCGCTGGCACCAGGACATGTTAGCTAAACTTCAGGGATGCCGCGCAGACAAACCTCCCCAGGCAGGCAAGGCCCGATGGGCAGTGTCCGGATCATCGGCGGGGAATGGCGTGGCCGACGGGTTGAGATAGTCACTGGCGGTGAGTTGCGGCCCACACCCGACCGGGTGCGCGAGACCGTGTTCAACTGGCTCATGCCTCTGCTCCCCGGCGCGCGGTGTCTCGATCTCTACGCGGGGACCGGTGTGCTCGGCCTCGAGGCGCTGTCCCGGGGTGCTGCCGAGAGCTGGTTCGTTGAGCGGGACCCGCGCGCCGCGGCCGCGCTTGAGGCCATGCTGCTGCGCCTGGGTGCGCAGGAGACGGCGGGCGCGCCGCCGGGCCAGCCGCCGGGCCAGCCGATGGGCCAGCCGATGGGCCAGCCGATGGGCAAGGGCCGGGTGCTGGCCACCGACGCAAAGCGCTGGCTCAAGACGCCCCCCGTCGCGACCTTCGATGTGGTCTTTCTCGACCCCCCCTACGCGGCAAACAATCTGGCCGACTTGTGTACACTCCTCGCCCGCGGCTGGCTCACCGCGCAAGCCTGGGTATACCTCGAAACGAGCCGCAGTCAGTCGCTGCCGGAACTGCCTCAGGGCTGGCAATGGCACCGTGAGTCCCAGGCCGGTGACGTGCGCTATGCACTGGCCAACGTCAGGAGTCCGCAACCGTGAGTGTCGGCGCCATGTACCCGGGGACTTTCGACCCCGTCACCAACGGCCATCTGGACCTGGTGCGCCGGGCGGCAAAGCTGTTTGACCGGGTGGTCGTCGCAGTGGCGGCCAGTCCGAACAAGACCCCCATGTTCACCCTGGAGGAGCGCATCGGCATGGCGCAAATCGCGCTCGCTGACGCGCCGAACATTACCGTGGATGGCTACGCTGGCCTTACGGTGGACTACGTTCGCCACCATGGACTCCGGGTGATCATTCGTGGTCTGCGCGCCGTGTCGGACTTCGAGTACGAATTCCAGCTGGCGACGATGAACCGGCACCTGCGCTCCGAAGTGGAAACCATCTTTCTTACGCCCGCGGAGGAGTACACCTTCGTTTCGTCCACCTTCGTCCGGGAGATCGGCGTGCTGGGTGGCGACATCTCGCCCTTTGTCCCGCCGGGAGTCGCCACGGCCCTCGCCCGCAAGCGCGCCGAACTCGGCCTCTGACCGGCAATCCCTCCCGCTCCCGCCATGCTCCTTTCGCGTCGTCTGTGCCTGCTGCTCGTTGCCCTCGTCTGGGCCATGCCAGTCGCGGCGAAGGCTGCGCGTGGCGCAGCCCAGGCCGGCATTGCTACGGCCCACCCGCTGGCCACCAGGGCTGGAGAGGAGATTCTCGCGGCAGGGGGCAATGCCTTCGACGCGGCCGTGGCGATCAGTGCCGCACTGGCAGTGGTGGAGCCGACGGCTTCGGGTCTCGGGGGCGGCGCCTTCTGGTTGCTGCACGAGGCCAAGAGTGGCAGGCAGATCCTGGTGGATGCGCGGGAGGTCGCGCCCGGCGCGGCCAGCCACGATATGTACCTGGATGCGCAGGGCCAGCCCCGGGCCGGAGTCACGCTCAACGGGCCCCTCGCTGCTGGTATTCCCGGCGCACCGGCCGGCCTCGTGCATCTCGCGCGCCGTTACGGCCGTCTGCCGCTGGCGAAGACCCTGGCACCCGCGATCCGTTACGCGGAAGAGGGCGTCGAAGTGACGCGCGCCATGGAGCTCGGCCTCAGGTTTCGCGCCGCGGATGCGCGCGGTTCGCCAGCCTTTGCCGCGCTCTATCTGCCCGGGGGCAAGCCAGTGGTTGCTGGCGATGTTCTGCGCTTTCCCGATCTCGCACGCACCCTGCGGCGACTGGCGGGGGCTGGTCGTGCCGGCTTTTACGAAGGTCCGGTGGCGCAGCAGCTGGTGGATGGCGTCCGGGCGGCGGGCGGCATCTGGACCCTGGATGACCTGGCGCGCTACGCCGTAATCGAACGGCAGCCGCTCCGGACCGGGTATCGGGGCATGACCATCGTGTCAGCGCCACCGCCTTCCTCCGGTGGCGTGGCCTTTGCCAACGTCTTCAACATTCTCGGTGGCTACGACTTGGCGGGGCTCGCAACCGTTGACCAGAAACACCTGACCATCGAGGCGATGCGCCGGGCTTATCGTGATCGCGCGATCTATCTCGGCGACCCCGCCTTCGTCACCATGCCGTTGGACCGCCTGCTGAGTCCCTTTTACGCAGCAGGCCAGCGCACCTCGATCCTGCTCGACCGCGCTACGCCGAGCATCCAGCTGTCCGGGCTACTGGCAGAAGCCGGCGAGGGAACCAATACCACGCATTTCTCGGTACTCGACCCGCGTGGCAACCGCGTTGCGGGGACGATGAGTATCAATACCTGGTTTGGTTCGGCGTTCATCGCGCCTGGTACCGGCGTCATCCTGAACAACGAGATGGATGATTTCTCCATCAAGACGGGCGTAGCCAACGGCTTTAATCTGATCGGGGCCGAAGCAAACTCGATCGCGCCCGGCAAGCGCATGCTCTCCAGCATGTCGCCAACTTTTCTGGAGAGCGGGCGGGGTGTCGCGATCCTGGGCACTCCAGGTGGCAGCCGCATCATCAGCATGGTGCTCATCGCCGCCCAGGCGTGGGCGGACGGGGCCGATGCCCGGCAGATGGTGGCGCTGAAGCGCTACCACCACCAGTATTTTCCGGATGCGGTCGTCTACGAGGACGGAGCCTTCACGCCCGAGGAGCAGGCGGGTCTCGAAGCGAAGGGCCACGAGCTGGAGCTGAGCTCCCGAAGCTACGGCAACATGCAGGTCGTCACCTGGGATCGGGCCACCGGCCGCGTAGAAGCGGCGTCAGACCCCCGCGGCGCCGGCGACGTCACCGTGTACTAGGCTAAAAAGGTACCGGACCTTAGTTATTTAAGTTGTTTAGTTGTTGGCCGGATCCGGCCAACAACTAAACAACTTAAATAACTAAGGTCCGGTACCTTTTTTTGTACCTTTTTTTAGCGCTGGCAGCGGGGGCAGAAGTAGCTGGAGCGTTGGCCCAGCACGACCTGCTTCACGGGGGTGCCGCAAACCCCGCAGGGGCCGCCGGCCCGGTCGTAGACCCGCAGGTGCTGGCCGAAATAGCCCGGCTGGCCGTCGCCGTCATAGAAGTCCCGCAAGGTAGTTCCGCCCAACCGGATGGACTCCGTCAGGACCTCCTTGATGGCGGTGACCAAGGCCTCGATGCGCGGCAACGCGACGCGCCCCGCGGCCCGGGCGGGATGAATGCCGGCCCGATGAAGCGCCTCGCTGGCGTAAATGTTGCCGACCCCCACGACGATATGCGCGTTCATTACATGGGGTTTGATGGCAATCCCCCGCTTCCGGCTGCGCCTGAAGAGATAGTCACCGGTGAACTCGTCGCCCAGGGGCTCCGGACCCAGCGGCGCGATCAGCGGGTGGAGGGCCGGGTCGTCCTCCGTCCACAGGACTGAGCCAAAGCGCCGCGGGTCGTTGAAGCGAACCGTCACACCGGCATCCGTCACGAGATCCAGGTGATCGTGGCGCCCAGGTGGCTGCTCCTCGCGCAAGACCCGGAAGCTGCCGGTCATCCCCAGGTGGAGCAGGGCGGTGCCCCGGTCTGTGCGCAGCAGGAGCCACTTGGCGCGGCGGTCCAGGGCTCTGACCCGGGCGCCGGGGAGGCGCTGGGCGAATTCGGCAGGAATGGGCCACCGCAGTTTTGGCACGCGGACGGCAAGCCGCGCGATTTGCCGCCCCTCCAGCCACGGGGCCAGGCCCCGCCGGGTGATTTCAACCTCGGGTAATTCGGGCAT
>SHZI01000069.1 GCA_009692345.1 Gammaproteobacteria bacterium
TCTCGAACTCCTGGCCGGCTGGGTCCGGAAGGGCCAGCTGAAATCCATCATCGACAGCGAGTTCAGCCCGGACGATATCCAGGCCGCTCATCGGCGCAGTCAGACGCTGCGGGCCCGGGGCAAGATCGTGATCCGGGTAAAGTAGCCCTTCCGCATTTGTGTTCCAGGCAACGACCTGGCGAAAGATCAGTGATGAACCACACCAGCGACGAACTCCTGTTATCCCGCCGGCGCCTCCTTGTGGCTGGGGGCCTTGGTGGCGCTTTGGCCAGCGGTCTGGCAGCGGCGCCAGCTCTCGCTGATGACGGTACTGCCGTCCTTAAGCAAAGCCCGCTGGAGGCTGCCAACGCGGCGCTGGTCACCCGCTTCTGCCTGGCCTGGAATGCGAAGGATGTGGAGCAGCTCATGCCGTATCTGGCGGACAAGCTGGTCTACCAGATGTTCGAGAAGCGCCCGGACATTATTGGCCTGGAAGAGTTTCGCAGGGAGATTGACCCCTTCCTCAAGGACCTGGCGCGGGTGGAATGGGACATCCTGCGCACCTGCACCATCGGCCAGGTGGTAATCAACGAGCGCGTGGATCGTTTCATCGCCAGGCCGGGTGGTCGCAGCATGACCTTCCCGATCGTCGGGCTGTTCGTCGTGCAGAACGAAAAGATTGCTCTGTGGCGCGACTACAGCCTGCCGGGTGGCAAGAATCAGATGCAGGTTGAGCCTGCTGTCTAGAACCGCCGCTCATTGAGTAGTTTCCCCGGCCACTTCGCCTTGACGCGCTCGATCACGCCGGGCTCCGCTCTCTCCAGGATGGTGCGATTGAGCTCCTGGTAGACCGGTGGCCCGCCCTCCTCCGGCCACTGGCGCGTGGCGTCGATGATGGCCTTGCTGGTGGTCTGGCGATCCGGTGAGCCGGGATCCAGGGCAAACGCCCGCTTGCCCTTCAGGATTTCCGTCGCGGTCGCGGGCTGCCAGCGGGAACCGATGGCGAAGCGCACGGCGGCCGAGTCCAGGATGTCGATGTCATCGTCCACCACGATCACGATGCGGGAGAGCGGATTGAAGTTGGCGATGGCCTGGGCCACTTTCAGGCCCTGGCCCGGCGCGTCCTTGCGGATGCTGAGGTAGGCGAGACCCTGGGAGTCGTGGGGCGCGTAGTAGTCCACCACCTGGGGATGGGACTTGCGCAGTGCATAGACGCTGGCGGCCGTTTGCGCAGCCGTGCAGTACTCCGAGCCGACGCCCGTGAAGCTGTTCATCACCCAGGGCTTCCGCCGGTGGGTCAGCGCGTCGACCCGCATGACGTAGTTCTGCGCCTTGGCGATGCCCATGTAACCGTACATCTCGTGGTACGGGCCTTCGGGCTCGAGGTTCACGAGATCCACGGTACCTTCGAGCACGATCTCCGCCTGGGCCGGCACCAGGAACTCGCCGTCCTCCGTGCGCACCACGTCGATCGCCTTGCCCCGGAACCCGCCGGCCACCGCCAGCTCGTCGATCGGCTGGCGATTGCCCACGCGGGAGGGCACCCGGGAACTGCTGACCATCCAGGTCATCGGATCCTGGCCGATCACCAGGGCCACCTTGATGGTGGTCTCGCCCCGCTTGAGGGCGGCCATCGCCATGCGGTGCCCGGTCTGGCCGTCCTCGAAGTTCACCATCACTTTTCGCGGGCCCTTCACCTGGCAGCGGTAGGTGCCGAAGTTGACGCCCATGTCCGGATCCCGGGTGAAGACTGACGCGGTGTTGATGTAGGGGCCGCCATCCCCCGGATTGCCGCGGATGAAGGGGAAGGCCGTGACGTCAATATCGTCGCCGGTGAGCCGCACCTGCTTGCAGGGCGCCTCGCTGGCCGGGATCTCCCGCGGTTCGATCAGTGTGTAGTTGCCTGCATTACGCTCGAGCCGGTCGAGCAGCAGCGTCCGGGCCGCGCGGTAGGACTCCCGGACGTCACGGGCGTGGGGCTCGAGGCCGAAAATGATGGCCTCCGTGTCCATGTGCCCCTGGGTGTTCGCCACCACCGGGCCGGGGTAAACGCGGCCATTCGCCCGGAGGTCCTCAAACAGAACAGCGGGCGCCTCGTGCATGCCGAACTCGTCGATGAGCGCGTACATGATGGCGGTGGCCTCGTAGGCGTCCTGATTGACGCCGCGAAAGCGCAGCAGCAGGCCCCGGGCCTCCAGTGCCGCCACGTAGTCCCGGAGGGACTCGAAGGGAAACCGGGCGCTGCCGCGGGCAGGGCGACTGGCGCCCTCCGCCGGTTCGGTGGCGAGTGCGAGCGCCGTGAGTGCCGCACCCGTAGCGAGCAGGTCGCGGCGGGAAATGGGCGGTTCATCCTGGATCATGGTTCTCTCCGGTGGTCTCAACGCACAAGAGTCTGTGCCGCGGGCCGCAACAGTGCATGCAGCGTTGCAGTCACCGCGAGCGCGGCCGCAAACGCCAGGGCGACACTGGTCCCCGGCAGCAGCAGGGCCAGCATGAGGCAAAAGATCCCCACCGCCCACATGCCCCGGGCCCACCCGGCCAGGAAGCGCACGGCCGAATCCCGCCCATGGAGGGCATGGCTGAAGCTCGCGACGATGGAGGCCACCACCGGAAAAGTGGCCGCGTAACCGGCGAGTCGCGGGCCAAAGGCGGCGGCGAGCCCACTGCAAACAAAAGTGAGCAGCACGCCCACCAGGATCCGCGCCGGCAGCTCGAGCCGGTTGGTGCGCTGGGGCAGTGCCGGGGCCGTTGGCAACCTGACCAGCAGCACGGCCAGCGCGAGCCCGGTGCCGCCGATCGCGGCTGCAACCCCGAGTCCAGGCGGCGCGGGAAAGACCAGTGCCACCGCGGTCGCCCACCCGAGATAGCCGACCAGCACCGTCTGCCACCAGGGAAGTCGCGGACTGAGGCGGGCATAGAGAATCGTGAACAGCATCGTCGGGCCTACCCCCTTAAGGGCGGCCTCGGCCGCCAGGGCGCCAAAAGCATTACCCTGCTCCAGGGTCAGCACCAGCAGGATGGGGCCGGCCACGATGGGGAAACCGCCCAGCCAGCCCGCCACGCCGGACCCCCAGCGCCGGGCGGCCAGCGTCACCGCTGCCAGAAGCAACGGCACAAGAAGCAGCTTGATGAGCAGGATCAGCACGGGGGGTACGGGAAGGTCTTGGCGGTGCAGTGCGGGACGGCCAGCTTAGCGCAAGCCGGGCCGCCCGGAGCTTGCCGCCGCGCGACTGAGGACGGTACGATACACCGGCAGATGTTCCAGCTGCGCGGCCTAAGAACCGGTTTCCATTGGTAGTTGCTCCAGGAGAACGAACCCCATGACCACCCTGACCACCCTGACCACCCTGACCACCCTGACCTCCCGCCTGCGTCTCGGCTTTGCCTCAAGTCTGCTGGCGATGACCGTAGCAGTGCCCCTGCAGAGTGTTTCCGCAGCCACGAAAGCCGAAGTCGACAGCAAAGTCGGCTTTGCCCTGGAGCGGTTGCACCAGGAGGTTCCGGGCTCGCTGGAAGTGACCAGGAAGGCCAACGGTGTGCTGGTCTTCCCGGGCGTCATCAAGGCGGGCTTCATCATCGCCGGTGAAGGCGGCCAGGGGGCCCTGCTGATCGGTGGCAAGGTCGTCGCGAACTACAACATCATGTCCGGGTCCATCGGCCTGCAGGGCGGCGCCGAGAAGAAAGACATCATCCTGGCGTTCATGGACGCGACCAGCCTGAAGAAATTTCAGGACAGCAACGGCTGGAGGGTCGGTGCCGACGGGTCTGTGACGCTCATAAACACGGGCGCCGCCGCCAAAGTGGATCTGACCAAGAACAACCAACCCATCCTGGGCTTCGTCGTGGGCCAGTCGGGCCTGATGGCCGGCGTCTCGCTGGACGGGTCAAAGATCACGAGGGCGAAGTAGCGGGTTGCGGCTCAAGACACGCCGGCCAGCGTCCCGCCGTCGATGCGCAGCGTCTCCCCCGTGATAAAGCTGGACTGGTCCGAGCACAGCCAGACCACTGCGTTGGCCACTTCCTCCACCGTGCCGACCCGCCCGATGGGGTGCATCGCGACGATCTGCTTGGCCACCTCGGGATCCTGCTAGAAGAGTCGCGCGGCCATGTCGGTGGTGATGACCGTCGCCGGCAGGACCCGCGGCCTCTGGACGCAGGTTGCGACCGCTGGGATCGCGGTAGCGTGCCTCCAGATCCGTCAACGCGGCAGCCAAGCGGTCCAGGCAGCCAAGCGGTCCAGATTGTCCTGGCTGCAGGCTGGTCCGACATCACGATCGAACGTAGCGAGCGGGGCGTGAAGTACGGGCGCCTCGTGGAAGTTCCTGATCCTGGCGTTCCAGACCGTAACACCCGTTGCGCCAGCACCCGCCCGCTCCGCCACGCGCCCTCCACCTTGCCGCCGTCAAGCCAGACGCCCAGCGCCGCGTATAACCAGAGCAATCGGCCGGGCTGCCGCGAACCTAGGCTGGCGCCCCCTCGCGTGTCGTCAGGCGACTCTGGATGATCGAGATCAGGCTGACGACTACCATCACCGCGCAGGCCGCTGCTGCTGTCAGCCGAACGGCATGCGCTGTTGCCAGCGTCTGCAGCACGATGCCCAACGAGGCCCAGGCAAACACCGAGGTATAGATGACATCCCGGGTACGCACGCCTACGGCCGTATAGATGGCCGTTGCCGTCACCACAGTGAGAATCGCCCAGTCATCCATTGGCAGCGCAAAGGGGTATACGCCCAGGTCGAAAAACCAGGCCGCCAAATTGGCAAGCGTCGCGGTGGTGATCCACCCAAAGTACAGGCTGAAGGGCATATCCACGCAGATGCGCTCGCTCATGGAGGACGCCGGCGTCGCGCGCAGGCGGACATAAACCACGAGCAGGCTGCCGAGCAAGACGAGCATGAGCAGCAGACTCTCGAGAATGCGCCCGTAATGCCACGCGAATATCCAGGCCGCATTCGCCAGGCAACTCACCAGATAAGCAGGTTCTATCCCCCGCACTCGCCCGGCCCGACCCGCCGGCACCCGGGCCGCAAAAATAGCGAACGCCACCATCCCAAGATAAATAAGGGCCCAGATTGCAAATACCCAGCCGGCCGGCGTAAAGCCCGTCGGGTATCGGGCACTGACCCCGCCGGTGTTGACGCCATTGATGGGCACGATATTGGCCGCGGCGTTGACCGCAATCATGGCCAGAGTCGCTATGAGCGCAAGATATTTTTGCATTGCGTTAATGCCTTACTGCAGTTTACTTCACGGCGCCAACAGGGCCAACTGTAGCGGTTGAACACGATGATTTACCGTCGGCCATTGCGCATCGGACTCCCGCGGGTTGCTCTGGGCGATGGGGTGCGGGCGTTTCTGCTTGGCTCCATGCTGGTACTGGGCGGTAACGCCATGAGCTACGAAGAACCGGGCTACAGCGTCATCACCCAGTCTGGGCCCGTGGAGTATCGCCGGTACCAGGCTTACCTTGTGGCCGAGACCCTGGTAGCCGATCGGGCCGATTTCGACAGTGCGGGTAACGAGGGTTTTCGGCGCCTGTTCAAGTACATCGCCGGTGGCAATACCAGCCAGTCCCGCATCACGATGACCGCTCCGGTCTCCCAGGCTGCTCAGCCAGAAAAGATCGCGATGACGGTGCCGGTCCAGCAGCAGGGAGCCGCCGCTGGGTGGCGCATTGCCTTCATGCTGCCCGCACAGTACACCATTGAAACAGCACCGAAACCCAGCGACGTGCGCGTGCAGGTCACGGCCGTGCCGGCACGCCTCGTCGCCGTTCTACGTTATTCGGGCCGCTGGACCGAGGGCAATTACCTGCAACACCGCGATGAGTTGCTGCAGGGACTATCGCAGGCGGGCATCAAGCCCTCGGGAGAACCGTGGCTGGCGCGCTATAACGGGCCGTTTTCCCTGCCGTTTCTACGCCGCAATGAAGTGCTGATTAAAGTCGACCGGGTGCCCGACTGACCCCAATGAGTTCATCTTTGGCCAATGGGCAGTGCTGACTGGCGCGGCGTCTACCGGACTCGCATCCAGTGCAACACGCGTTGCGCCAGCTTCCGCCCACTCATCCACGCGCCTTCCACCCTGCCGCCGTCAAGCCAGTCGCCACAGACGCCCAGCGCAGCGCCAGAATCCCAGGCACAGCCGTCTCGTATGCGTGATTCCGTCTGGGCGTAGCGCCAGCGGTGCCCTGACCATTGCTGCGGCGTTGGCCCACCCAGTTCCCTGAACGCGTCGAGCAGGGCCAGCGCGACGCTTTCAACGTCTTGTTCCAGACGGGCATCACTCCAGTCCTGGCTCGCATGCAGCAGCCAGGTTTCATGTCTGCCCCGGCCTGGCTTGCTGTTATCCCGTGCGATCCAGCGCAACGGACCAGAGTTGACGAACGCGGCATCAAAGGGCAAATCAACCCTGGTATCGAAGCGCAACATCAGTGCCCAGCAGCCGTGCATCCGCGCACCGCCAGCCAGGGCCGAGAGCCCAGGAGCGTGCGCTGGCAGCAGTCGCACAGCCTGCGGTGCGGGCAAGGCCAGCAACACAGCGTCGAAACGCTCTTCCAGCCAGGTACCCTCCGCCAGTGACAGTTGCCAGCCAGCGCGGCGACGCTGTAGCTTTTGTCCGGTGGCGCCTGTTCTTACCGTCAGCGTTTCTGCCAGGAACAACGCCGGAGCCGCCATGCAGGGTGTGCCGACGAAGCGCTCCACGCCCGTGCGCGGATCATGAGTCGACAGCCCTCCAAGCACGCACAGCCGTGGCGTCCAGAGTTCCACGAGACCAAAGCGCTTCCAGCGTTCAACTTCAGTGCAGAACTCTGGCTGGCGGGCGGTGAAATACTGGGCCCCATGATCGCACTGCCAGTTTTCCCCACCTCGGGTACTCATGCGCCCCGCAGGGCCCTGACTCTTCTCGAACACACTGACTGTCAGGCCACTCTCCTGGAGGAACGTGGCGCAGGACAGGCCGGCAATGCCGGCGCCGATGACCGCTACCTGGGCGGAGGGCTTCATGCGGTTGAAAAACGGAGGCGTGCTCCCAGCCTGGACAGAAGGCGGGGCAGCCCAGCGGCGTACTCCGCCCCAGTGCGGAGCACATTGGCGTGATTCACGATCCGGATAATGTAACTGACGGTACTGGAGCGGTCTATCGTCGGGTACCACCCGTTGGCTGCATGAAGAGCGCCTGGCCTGTCTTTAGCACCAGGGATACAGGCTGAGGCCAGGGATCCGCATCAGCATCCGTCACCTGGATGGGGCATAATTTGCCAGCACTCTGGCCCCTCAATATGAAGCTCTCATTGCATCCGGATTATCGCCGGCGGTTGGGGATGACTCTGCTCGCCACGGGCCTGGTGCTGAGCGGCTGCGATGCTGCGGGCCGACCCGTCGACGCCGCAGCCCCGCCGCGGCCCATGCTCGTCCCGGTACCGGGCACCGGCTTCTCGGCCGAGGTGCTGCTGACCACCGGCAAGGTCATAGGCAGCTACCGCCCGCCCGGCGTGCTGGACGGGATGGTGGCCTTGCCGGGCAAGGACCCCAGGTCCATGGACCTCTACGTGACCCACGAACTGGAAGCCGGCGAGGGCCAGAGCTACCGGCTGGCCAACGGCACGGAGCTCAAGGGCTCCCGCATCACCCGCTTCCGGGTGGACCGCCAGACGCGGCAGATCACCTCGGCGGGTCTCGCCTACCGGGAAATCCGCGACCGCTCGGGCCGCGTGGTCGTGGACGCCGCCCAGCTGAACGAGACCAGCGGCCGGGGCACTGCCGGCCTCGAGTCCTTCTGCTCGGCGTCGGGCTGGTCTGCCGGCGAGTACGGCTTTGTGGACCTGATGGTGATGGCCCACGAGGAAGTCACCCGGGCGGAGGGCCATCCCCACGGCGGCACGATCTACGCCCTGGACGTGGCGGGCGAGACCCTGTGGGCCCTGCCGGAACTCGGGCGCGGCTCCTGGGAAAACAGTGCCGCCCTGACCACGCCGGATGGGGGCCGGCCGGACGGCCACGTGGCCCTGCTGCTGGGGGACGATCTGGAGTTCGGTCGCGCCCCGCTGTACCTCTGGCTCGGCCGCAAGATCCCCGGGGGCAACTTCATCGAGCGCAACGGTCTCGGCCGGGGCCAGCTGCACGTCTGGGTGGCCGGCAATGGCGACCGGACGCCCCAGCAGTGGTTCGGGTCGGGAACTGAACGCCGCGGGCGCTTCGTGCCCCTGCCAGCCCGCACAGAGAACGGCAAACCGGGGAAGGAGACGGACCGTGCCGGCTATTTCAACGATCCCGAATTGCGCCGGCGGGCCGAGGCTCTGGACGCCTTCATGTTTTCCCGACCGGAAGACCTGCACACCAACCCCCGCAACGGCACCCAGGCCGTGTTCGCCTCCACCGGCCAGGGCAACCGCTTCCCCGCCGACGACTGGGGAAACGTGTACCTGCTGGATGTGCGGTTCGCGCCGGGGCCCGGCGGCAGCCTGACGGCGGAGGCGCGTATCCGGCTGTTCCATGACAGCGACGAGACGGTTGATCGCGGGCTGCGCAGCCCGGATAACCTCGTGTGGGCAAGCAATGGCCGAATCTACGTCCAGGAAGACAAGGCCACGAAACTGGCCCGCTTCGGCGCCGGATCCGGGATGGAAGCGTCAGTGTGGTCCCTGGATCCCACCGGCACTGCTGCACCGAGCCGCATCGCTGTCATCGACCGGAGCGCTGTGCCCGCGGGGAGCACCGACAGCAAGGCGGGCGACGTTGGCGCCTGGGAGTCCTCCGGCATCATCGATGTCACGCCCTTGCTAGGGCGCGTACCGGGGGAGATCCTGCTGCTCGCGAACGTGCAGGCCCACGGGGTTACCGACGGACCCATCGGCGGGGCTGGCAGTCTGGTGGAAGCCAGCCAGCTGCTGCTGCTGTCAGGTCCCCAGACGACAGCAGGCCGCTAAAGCCGTCACGCGGCGGCGACGCGGTCTCCCACCTGCCGACCTACGGCGGTCAGCACGGCCTGCAGGGTCGCGATCGTCGTGTCCTCCGCCAGGGCCACGCCGCCACTCAGCTCCTCGCCAATCCGGATCCGCACACAGGCCATCGCACTGGCCTCCGTGCCGGCCGCGAGGGCGTACTCGTCGAAGGCTTCCACGACACCCTTGAAGCCGTGGAGACGCTGGAGTGCGTCCATCAAAGCCTCCACGACCCCGTGGCCGGTGCCCTCGAGGGTCGTGCCGTCCAGGCTCGCGTGCAGACGCACCCGGTTGCCGTCGCGGCGGATACTGTAGTCGCCGATGCACCAGCCCACCGGGGCGCTGACATAGGCGGCATCGAAGAGCTGGCGGATCTCGCTGCCCTGGATCTCACCGCCGGTACGCTCCGCCTGGTGCTGCACCACCTTCGAGAAATCGATCTGCAGCCAGCGCGGCAGGGTGATGCCGAAATCCCGCTCGAGCACGTACAGCACGCCGCCCTTGCCGGACTGGCTGTTGATGCGCACGACTTCGTCATAGCGGCGGCCCAGGTCCTGCGGATCAATGGGCAGGTAGGCCACCTGCCAGGGCTCGTCGGCCCGCTGCCGGGCCAGCGACTTCCGGATCGCATCCTGGTGGCTGCCACTGAAGGCCGTGAAGACGAGTTCGCCGGCGTAAGCATGCCGGGGGTGCGTATCGATCTCGGTGCAGTACTCAACGGTCTCGACAATCCGCCGCATGTCAGACAGATCCAGCCGGGGATCGATACCCTGGGAGTAGAGGTTCAGGGCCATCGTCACCAGGTCCATGTTGCCCGTGCGCTCGCCATTGCCCAGCAGGGTGCCCTCAATGCGGTCAGCGCCGGCCAGCAGGCCGAGTTCTGCCGCGGCAATCCCGCAGCCCCGGTCGTTGTGGGTGTGCAGGCTGATCCGCACCCGGTCCCGATGCTCGATGTGCTCGCCCATCCACTCGATCATGTCGGCGTAGACGTTCGGCGTGCTCATCTCCACCGTGGCTGGCAGGTTGATCACAACCTTCTGCCCCTGCTCCGGCCGCCACACCCCGATCACGGCATTGACCACTTCCGCGGCGTAATCTAGCTCGGTACCCGTGAAGCTCTCCGGCGAGTACTGGAACTCCCACCGGGTGTCCGGCTGGCGCGCCGCCAGGTCCCGGATGCAGGTGGCGCCCTGCACGGCGATCGCCTTGATGGCTGCCTTGTCGAGCCCGAACACACGTTCGCGCTGCACGGTCGACGTGGAGTTGTAGAGGTGCATGTTGGCCAGCCTCGCGCCGCGCAGGGACTCGAAGCTGCGGGCAATCAACTCGTCCCGGGCCGGCGTGAGCACCTGCAAGGTGACGTCGTCGGGCACCAGGCCGTCCTCGATGATCCGGCGCACGAAGTCGAAATCGGGCTGGGACGCCGCCGGGAAGCCCACTTCGATCTCCTTGAAGCCGATGTCGACCAGCAGCCTGAACAGCCGCGTCTTCTGCTCCACCGACATGGGCTTCACGAGGGCCTGGTTGCCGTCCCGCAGATCCACGGCGCACCAGTCTGGCGCCCGGTCGATAACCCGGTCGGGCCAGCGCCGCTGCGCACGGGGAATGGGGGCGAAGGGCGCGTATTTGCGGTGGTCGTAGCTCATGGTCCGGCTCCAGCCCCAGGGCCCCGTGGTAGAACTGGAAGGAGTCTAGGCTGAAATACCCGCTATTTCCTTGCATATATGCCTTATTCTGGATAATTATTGGCATATTCATGCTTTAAAGCACATTAAAGAGGTTTTATCTGCCATGGCCGCCGTCAAGCCGGACCGCCTCGACCGCCGCATCCTGACCGAGCTGCAGCAGGACGGCGGGCTCACCAATCAGGCCCTCGCCGAGCGCGTGGGCCTCTCCCCCTCCCCCTGCCTGCGCCGGGTGAAGGCCCTGGAAGACGCCGGCATCATCAACCGGCGGGTCACCCTGCTGGACCGGAAGAAGCTCGGGCTGTCCCTCACGGCCCTCATCCAGATCTCGATGGACCGGCACACCCCGGAGCGCTTCGAAAACTTTGAAAGCACGGTGAAGCGCTTTCCGGAGGTGCAGTCCTGCCTGCTGATCACGGGGCAGGACGCCGACTACCTGCTGATCGTCGTGGTGCCGGACATGGAGATGTACCAGGAGTTCCTGCTCAACAAGATCACCCGCATTGAAGGCGTGTCCGGCGTGCACTCGAGTTTCGTCATGCGGTGGGTGGTGGATACCACCGCGCTGCCCCTCGACTACCTCGGCTGATCCCGCCTCAGGCGGTGGCCACCGCCAGGGCCTGATCAATGTCCTGCAGGATGTCCTCGATGCCTTCAATGCCCACGCAGAGGCGCAGCATGTCGGGCGTCACGCCGGCACTCTGCAGCTCCACTTCACTGAGCTGGCGGTGGGTGGTGGACGCCGGGTGGGCCGCGAGGGACTTGGCATCGCCGATGTTCACCAGCCGCTTGAAGATCTTCAGCGCGTCGTAGAACTTCACGCCGGCGGCGAAGCCACCCCGGATGCCGAAGGTCAGGAGCGCGGAGGGCCGGCCCTTGGTGTATTTCTGCGCCAGCCGGTGGTACGGCGACGACTTCAGGCCGGCGTAGTTCACCCAGGCCACCGCCGGATGCTTCTCCAGATGCTGGGCTACGGCCATGGCGTTAGCCACGTGCCGCTCCATGCGCAGGTCCAGCGTCTCGATGCCCTGCAGGAAGAGAAACGCATTGAACGGACTCATGGCCGCCCCCATGTTGCGCAAGGGCACCGTGCGGGCGCGGCCAATATAGGCTGCAGGACCAAAGGCGTCGGTATAGACCACGCCGTGATAGGACGGCTCCGGCGAACTGAGCATGGGAAAACGCTGCTGGTGCTCGGCCCAGGGGAACTTGCCCGAATCGACGATCATGCCGCCTATCGACGTGCCATGACCGCCCATGTATTTGGTCAGCGAGTGCACCACGATATCGGCGCCAAACTCGATGGGCTTCATGAGCGCGGGGGTGGCCACGGTGTTGTCCACGATCACCGGCACGCCATGCCGGTGGGCCATGGCCGTGATGGCCTCCAGGTCCGGAATGTTGCCCGCCGGATTGCCGATGGACTCGCAGAACACAGCCGCTGTGTCGGCGTCGATCAGGGCTTCCAGGGCCTTCGCGCTGTCGTCTTTCGCGAACCGGACCTTGATGCCCAGGCTGGGTAGCGTGTGGGCAAACAGGGTGTAGGTACCGCCGTAGAGCATGGGGACAGAGACCACGTTCCGGCCCGCCTGGGCAATCGTGAGAATCGAGTAGGTGACCGCCGCGCTCCCGGCGCTGAGGGCCAGCCCGGCGACGCCACCCTCGAGGGCTGCTACGCGCTTCTCGAGCACGTCGTTGGTGGGATTCATGATGCGGGTGTAGATGTTGCCGACCACCGCCAGGTTGAACAGGTCGGCACCGTGCTGGGCGTTGTCGAACTCATAGGCCGCCGTCTGATAGATGGGCACGGCCACGGACTTGGTGGTGGGGTCCGTGGCGTAACCCGCGTGGATGGCCAGCGTTGCGTCTTTCATCGGTGGCGGTGCTCCAGCTAAAGTCCGTCGAGGGGCCGGCGGGGATCAATGCCTGCCTTGAAGGGCAGTCGCCGGTCCAGGTTGGTCAGTTGATAGACGAGCCCCAGCCAGTTGTCAAAGACCGTCCGGGCGGTGTCGCCCCAGGTGTTATCCAGGAACGGGACGACGTCGGCCTCGGGAAACGTCGGCAGCGGGGTACCGGCGCCTTGGGCCCTTCCGGCCGCGGCCAGATACGCGTTGAGCACGGCTGCCGCCTCGGGGGAAATATAGTGATCGGGAAAGGGCGGCAGGTCCCGCTCGCCGGCGAAGTGGCGCAGCACCTCCCGCTTGTATTCCTTGAGCAGGCTGATGGCGTCGTACTCCGGGTGACCCTGGAAATAGACGTGGCGAAACTGGTCGGCGCTCACGGCCGCATGGACGCCCGCCTCGGCACTTTCGATGAGGATCCCGAGGCCCGCCCCCTCGAACTGGGCGCGGGTGATCCCGTTGTACCGGGAATGGGGCACGTC
>SHZI01000006.1 GCA_009692345.1 Gammaproteobacteria bacterium
CCCCCCGCAGGCGGCGACGGGGAACCTGAATCAGTACAAGACCCTCAGTGGCTATGAGGGCCGCGAGGGCGAACTTGGCCTGTCCATGTCGATCCTGCTGAAGATGCTGGGCCATCACGCGGGCTATGCCCACGAGATGAACGACCCCCTCGTCAAGGCCCATCTGACTGCCATCCAGTTTGCCAAGAACATGGGGGCCCTGGATCAGTACGTGGCCATGGACATCAAGAACATGGAACCGATCAACCTGCGCATGAAGCAGATCATCGATAAGACTGGCAATCCGGAGATTGCCGTGATCGCGCTATTCGACCGCACCGCCTGCCACTACGCGCTCGCCCTGACCAGTTCGGGCGACGGCCTGAGCCGCACCTGGAAGGATCCCTTCGGCTGGGTACTCACCCACTGCCGCAAGATCGGCCAGTTCGACCTGACGCCCCAGGAAATTCACGAAACCTGGACCACGCCCCGGCTCGTCGGCTACGGCAACACCATGGGCGTGAAGATGTATGTCTCCCCCTGGCAGGAAGACGGCATGATCACCTGCAGCGTCGAGGCGTAACTCCGCTACTTCTCGCTTCCCGACCCACTCGGCAAAACCCCGGCGTTTCCGGGCACCGGCCAGTTGGCCGGTGCCCGGAGCCTGCTGCAAACATCAGGCCCGCATTCAACTGATCGGCGCTCCTGCAGACGTTCCGACAGGCAGGCTTCTCAGCCGCTGGCCCGTCGCCGCAAAAATGGCATTGGCCAGCGCCGGAGCAATGCCCGGCACACCCGACTCACCGACGCCACCAGGCCGTCCGCCCTGGGGCAGCAACTCGACGACGATCTCCGGGATGTCTGCCAGACGCGGCCAGGGGTAATCATTGAAGTTGCCCTGCTCAACAGCGCCGCCGCGTACCGTAATCCGCCCGTGGAGTGCCGCGCTCAGGGCCTCCTGGATGCCGCCCGTGATCTGCGCCTCGACAGAATCCGGGTGGATCACCGTCCGACAGTCCACGACACAGGCCACCCGTTCGACCCGGAGCGCGCCGTCCTCCGCCACGCTGACCTCGACAACCTGGGCCACGAGACTGTCATGACTCTCAAAAAAGGCGACGCCCCGGCCAAAACGCCGGCCGGGAACCAGGGGTAACGGCTCGTCCCAGCGGCCCAGCCGCGCGGCGGCCCGCAGCACCGCCTGCTCGGCCGGCAGGCCCTCGAGGTGCCGCAGGCGAAACTCCACGGGATCAACGCCGGCACTCGCTGCCAGTTCGTCCATGAAGCTCTCCAGCAGAAACGCATTGATCGAAGTCGAAACGCTGCGCCAGAAGCCGGCCGGGATCCCGTCCTCCCGGGGCACATAGGCCATGCGCGCCAGCGGCAGCGCATAACGCGGGCTGAAGGCGCCGCTCAGTGCCGTCTTGTCTTTGGCAGCGTCACCGCCGCGGGCGGTCGGCGTGCGCTGATAATTGCTGGCCACTACCGACTCGGACACCAGCGTGTAATCGAGGGCCGCAAGGCGGCCCGTGCTGTCCAGCGCGCCCCGCACGCGACCGGTAGCCGCAGGCCGGTACATGTCGTGGCGCAGATCCTCCTCCCGGGACCAGGTGAGCTTTACAGGCCGGCCGGGCACCGCGACGGCGGCGCGGGCGGCCTCGATGACGAAGTCCATCTCGGCCCGCCGGCCAAAGCCGCCGCCCATCAGGGTGGAGCGGATGTCCACCTGCTCGGGCGGCAGTCCGGCGACCCTGGCAGCTTCGTCCCGGGCAATGCTGGGCGCCTGGGTGGGTACCCAGACGGTCAGCCGACCGGCCTCAAAGAGCGCCGTGCAATTCATCGGTTCCATGCAGACATGGGCCAGGAAGGGCAGTTCATAGATAGCCGACAAGAGCGCGGAGCCCGAATCTGCAGCCAGGGCAGCGGCCACGCCCTCGTCGTCCCGGAAGACGGAGGCGGTGGGCGAGTCCAGTGCCTGCCGGTAGGAGGCCTGCAACGCCGCCGAATCCGGCTGCAGGGGATCCCCGGCCACGGCCCCGATCTCCAGGACGGCGGCAGCCCGCTGGGCGCTCCAGGTGTCGCCCGCCAGCACTGCTACGGCCCGGTCGCCGAGACGCAGGACGTGCTCAACGCCGGGCATGGCCAACGCCGCGCCCGCGTCCAGGCTGCCAATGCGTCCGCCCACATGGGGCGAGTGCCGGACGGCGCCGAAGAGCATCCCCGGCAAAACCGTGTCGATGGCAAAGCGCGCTGTCCCCGTGACCTTGGCCGGGACATCGAGGCGCGGCAGTGACCGGCCGAGAAGGCGAAACTGCGGCGGCGTCTTCAGCACGGGCTTGCCCCGAGGCCGTTGCCGGGCCGCCGCCTCGGCCAGCTCGCCATAGCCGAGGGTCTTGCCGGTGGCTGGATCCGTGACGACACTCGCCGCCGTCAGCAGGCGGGCGGCGGGCACGGACCAGCGCTCAGCAGCGGCTGCGACCAGGAGACCCCGCGCCTGCGCCCCCGCCTGGCGCAGCGTGTCCCAGGCATCGATGGTGCTGGAACTGGCGATGGTTACCGACATGCCCAGCTGGTGAAAAACTTCCCGGATCAGACCTGCGCCCACCCCGGGCCAAAACCGGCCTTCCGTCGGCCCCAGCGGCTCGCCGCGCAGAAGAATGCCGAAGTTGAAGTAGTCCTTGTCGACCGGCGTGAACGCATAGCTCACCTGGCCCCAGTCAGCGTCGAGCTCCTCGGCCAGCAGCATGGGCAGCGAGGTGGTGACCCCCTGCCCCATCTCCGCCCGATGGACGCCGCAGGTGATGCGGCCATCCGCACCAATTTTCAGCCAGGCATTGAGTGTTGTGGCACCGGGACTCGTCGCTGCGAACTTTGCCAGTGCAGGGCCGTCATCGAGGAGGCGACGGACATAGACGAGACCAAGGCCGCCGCCAACGGCAAGACCCGACACGACGCCGGTACCAATCAGCTGTCGGCGTGTCAGGGCCATGCGCAGCGTCCTTGAGAATAGTGCTGAGTATACTCATGGCGATGTTCCGGACCTTGCTCTGCTGGCTGACCTGCGCCTTGCTGTTGAGCAGCTGTACCCGGCCGCTGCCGGATGCGGACGTTATCGTCATTGGCAGCGGCATCGCCGGTTTGTCGGCGGCGCTGGAAGCCGGAGCGGCGGGGCAGAGTGTCCTGGTGCTGGACGCCAACTCCGTGGGCGGCGGTCACGCCGTCAAGGCGGGCGGCTTCGCGCTGGTGGGGACGCCGCTCCAGGAGAAGAAGGGCTTCACGGACAGTCCGGAGATCGCCGCTGCGGATCTCCTTGCCTGGGGTGAAGATGCCGACCCAGTGTGGGTGCGCCGTTATGTCGAGAGCTCCCGCACGGAAGTCTACGACTGGCTGACCGGCTTCGGCGTGCGCTGGGGCTTTATCCTGGACACGCCCGAGCACTCGGTGCCCCGGTTCCATTTCGCCAGCGGCTCCGCACTGAACGTGGTGGTGCCGATGATGCGGACTGCGTTCTCGAGGGCTAACCTGGACTTCCGCTGGAATACCGAGGTGACGTCCCTGATAAACAGGAACGGCGGCGTGCACGGCGTGCGTGTCCGGGATCTGCGCACGGGACGCGAGGGCGAACTGCGGGCGCCGGCCGTGATCATTGCCACCGGCGGCTGGCAAAGTGACCTGGCCTTCGTAAGGCGGGAGTGGTCACCGTCTGTGCCACAGCCGCCGCGCCTCTATGGGGGTGCGGGGCACTTCGCGACCGGCTCTGGCATAAGGCTCGGCCAGGAAGTTGGCGGAGGGACCACCCGCATGGACCAGCAGGTCATCTTCGGGAGCGGGCTCCCGGACCCCCAGGACCCCACGGGCACCCGCGCCTTGCAAACCGAGAACCCGTCGGCCATCTGGGTGAACGCCAGCGGCCGGCGCTTCATCAGCGAGCAGGCACCCAGCAAGCTTGCCGACGCGGCGGTGCTGCAGCAGTCCCCGGCAACCCACTGGCTCATCTTTGACGCGGATGGCCTGCGGACCCTCCGGATCCGGGATGCGGTCTGGCTGGGCAATCCGGCAGGCATCGCACCGCTCAAGGCTGCCGGACTGATACGCCAGGCAGACTCGCTGACTGCCCTCGCCACCGGAGCTGGTCTGCCGGAGATGGCCCTGGAGGCAACCGTGCAGCGCTGGAACGACGCCGTGGCTGCCGGCAGTGATGCGGACTTCGGCCGCTTCAACTCAGCCGCACCAGACCCCACCGCGCGGACGGTGCGGAGGTCGCCCTTCTACGCCATTCAGCTTTTTCCCATGACCCGCAAGAGCATGGGCGGCCTGGCGATTGATTCATCCGCGCGGGTCGTCGATGCCGCGGGGAGGCCTGTCCGGGGACTCTACGCCGCCGGCGAAGTCACGGGCGTGGCCGGCATCAATGGTCGCTACGGGGGTGAGGGCACCTTTCTTGGGCCGTCGGTTTTTCTTGGTCGCCTCGCCGGCCGCGCTGTTTCGGGCGGCAGCGATGCACTGAGGATTGGGCCAAAGCCGGTGGCGCCACCCGCAACCCTCAAGGTGTCCGTCGATCCGGAATACCGCGCCGGGGCGCTCACCGCGCCACCGGTTGCGCTGCCCGAGCTGATCAACGCCCAACGCCCCGGCTACTGGCATTTCGAAGTTGCCCACCGGATCGTGGTGGAGCGGGCCCTGGACTGCACGGCCTGTCACACGCCCGTCTGGCCCACGAGCCCCGCCAACTCGCTGGCCCAGCGGGAGCTGCAACTCAACGCCTGCAGCACCTGCCACTAGCATCGGACGACCAGCGACCGGGCTATGATCCGGTCCATGACCCCGACGGCACAGGAGCAGGACTCCGGCTATCCCAACCCGGGTTACGCCTGGTATGTCGTCAGTATCCTCACCGTCGCCTACCTGCTGTCGTTCCTCGACCGCCAGATCCTTGCCCTGATGGTCGAGCCGATCCGCCGGGATCTGGACATCTCTGACACCCAGGTCAGCCTGCTCGGGAATCTCGCGTTCGGTCTGTTCTACACCATCCTTGGCCTGCCCATTGGCCGGGCTGCGGACCGGTTCAGCCGACGCGGCATCATTGCGGCGGGCTTAACGATCTGGTGCCTGATGACGGCGATGTGCGGCCTGGCCCGCAACTTTGGTCAGCTATTTCTCGCCCGGGTCGGCGTTGGCGTGGGGGAAGCGGCCCTGAATCCTGCAGCCCTCTCCCTGATCAGTGACTACTTTCCCCGAAAAACCCGCGGCAGGGCCCTGACTTTCTACAACATGGGGGTGTCCCTGGGTGTGGGCGTCGCGCTGATCTTCGGCGGCCAGCTCATTGCCTGGGTGGCCTCCGCACCGCCCCTGGACGTGCCCGGGATCGGGCAACTCCGGGCCTGGCAGACGGTGTTCATCCTGGTCGGCCTGCCCGGCCTCCTGATCGCGCTGCTCATGCTGACGGTCAGGGAACCGGCCCGCCGGGACCGCCTGCAGATCCAGCTGGCCGATGGCCGGATGACGGAAAACCTCACCGTGAGACAGACCGTGGCGTATCTGGGACAGCGGTGGCGCACCTACCTCACGCATTTTCTCGGCATGTCGGTGGTGACGATCCTCGGCTACAACTACTTCTTCTGGGTGCCCAGCATGTTCGTCCGGACCTGGGGCTGGACCATTCCTGAGATCAGCCTGGGCTACGGGCTTATCACCATCACGGCCGGGCCGCTCGGTGTCCTGGTCAGCGGCTGGGTTGCGCAGCGCCTGCGCGAGCGGGGTTACGAGGACGCGCTCATGCGCACCTGCATCTTCGGCGCTGTGGTCTTCCTGATCCCGGCCTCGATCCTCACGCCGCTGATGCCCACGGGCCAGCTGGCCCTCGCCCTGCTCGTCCCCGTCTCCATCGGCGGCGCCTGGGTGACAGCGACGGGTGCTGCAGCCCTGCAGATGATTGCGCCGAACCAGATGCGGGCGCAGACGACCGCGATGTACTACTTCGTCATCAACATCCTCGGGCTGCTGGGACCCACCGCCGTGGGCCTCGTGACCGACTTCGGCTTCGGCGACGATGGGGCGCTGCGCTGGTCACTGTCGATTGTGTGCGCCGGAGCCAGCGTCATGGGGCTTACGTTCCTGCTGCTGCATCTCCCCCACTACCGGGCTAGCGTCCGGGAGGCGGAGAGCTGGGGACAGGCAGTCAGGTCAGCTTGAGGGCGGCGAACAGCAGGCCCAGCCCGACGATCAACATAGACCCCAGACGCACGGTCATCGCGGCGGAGAGAATCTCCAGGTCCTTGCGCACCAGCGCGATATCGGACCTGACGTCGTGAGTTTCTTCACGGGTGGCCAGATTGCCAATCATCGCCACCAACTCCTGACGAAGCATCTGCAGGTCTGACTTGGTGGCGATTGTCGTGCCCATGTCGCGCTCCATGGCATCAATCACGGCCCGAGCCCTGTCGTTCGGGACGTTGATGCTGACGAGGGCATCATACAGCGAGTACAGGTAGTCCATGGAGTACAAGCTACCGGGTATCGACAGCCTGCGAAACCTGGAATTCTCAGCATTTAATCCAGTTTTAGAGCGAGCCGGGTTTCACCCGGCATGCGTCCCCCAGGACCAACTGCGCTCCGTGTCCCACCCCGTCAGCCTGCCCCGAACGCCCGCCGCACCACTTCCTCAGCCGCGCCCCGCAGATCCCACAGCGAGCGCGCGGCAGTCAGCTGGTTGGCAGCCCGCGCCTGGTTGTGAGCGCTGCGGGTGGGAAAGCGCTGCGGGTCCCAGCCAAAGTAACTTTCCCGGAGCGCGTCGGCGCAGAAGCGCGCCGCGAGCTCCACGTAGATGGTGAGAGTGCCCGCCACGATGGCGCCCGACTCTTCGGGCGTAATCCAGCCAGTGGCCACCTCGGCATAGCCAGAAACGGCCGGCGTGAACAGGTCCAGGGCGAAGGCGGATTGCCGGTGATCCTCCCCGGCCGGATTGCACCAGGAGCGAAAGGCGTCACCGAGTTCGAGGGGCAAAGCCATGGGGCCCAGGGTGTCGAGATCAATGAAGCACAGGGCACGGCCTGTTTCTGTAGCGAACAGCAGGTTGTTGATCTTCGGGTCGCCGTGCACCACGCGCTCGGGCACCGCGGGCAGGGTCGGCAGGGCTGCAGCGAGGTGGAGAATCTCGCCGGCCAGGGGCGCGATGGCCGCGAAATCCCTGTGGCTCGGGTGGTCCAGCAAGGCCTGACGCAAGACCGCCATATGGCGCCCGGTGTCGTGGACGCCCAGGCGCCGGTGCGGAAACGCGTAGTCCAGGTCCGCCAGTGCCCGGTGAAACCGGGCCAGCAGGCCGCCGGCCTCCCGGGCTTCCCCGGGGCTGTTCAGCCGGTTCCGGCTGACCCCGTCCAGGTGGGTCATCAGGCGGTAGACCCGGCCTTCGATTTCCACCCACAGGCGGCCATCGACCGTGGGCAGCAGCTCGGGCGCGACCAGGCCCCGGGCCCGGAGATGGGCTGTAACCACCCGGATATCCTCATTGATCTCCGGGGGAAAGACCGGGTTCAGCTGCTGCAGGACATAACGGTCCGCGCCGGACGTGACCAGCGCGGTGTGGTTAATCAGGCCGCTGCCCAGCGGCGAGACGGTGCTGCCCCCGAGATTCCAGGCACTGAGGACTGAATTCGGGACTTCAAGGCCTTGCATGCGCTGGATTCTGCCGTCAGACTTTTGGAATGGATACACAAATCGCCGCACCCCTGACCACTGGCGCCCCGAGCCTGAACTTCTCCGACTCCGCCGCCGCCAAGGTGGCGGAGCTGATCGCCGAGGAAGGCAACCCGAATCTGAAGCTGCGGGTGTTTATTTCCGGCGGTGGCTGCTCCGGCTTTCAGTATGGCTTCACGTTCGACGAGAAGCTGGAAGACGGCGATACCCAGGTGCGCAACGAGGGCGTCACCCTGCTGATCGACCCCATGAGCATCCAGTACCTGGCCGGCGCCGAGATCGACTACAAGAGCGATCTGGAAGGTGCCCGCTTCGTCATCCGCAATCCGAGCGCTGCCACCACCTGCGGCTGCGGGTCCAGCTTCTCCGTGTAGGAGCGCCGACCGGCGCGAAGCCATTAACGATCGCGCCGGTCGGCGCTCCTACAGGCGCAATCCAGGCGCAATCCAGGAACGATACAAAACTATGAACAGCGATATCCGCACCGCCATCGACGACCTCCTCAGCAGCAACCGCGTCGTGTTGTTCATGAAGGGCAATCGGGCCCAGCCCCAGTGCGGATTCTCGGCCAAGACAGTCGCGGCGCTGGACATGGTGCTGCCCGACTACCTCACCATCGACGTGCTGCAGGATCCGGAGATCCGGGAAGGCATCAAGGCCTACGGCAAATGGCCCACCGTGCCCCAGCTCTACGTGGCAGGCGAACTGATCGGCGGCAGCGACATCGTTACCGAGATGTTCGATACCGGCGAACTGGGCAACGTACTTGGCCTGGCCGAGCCCACGGGCAAGGTGCCGCAGATCGAGATTGACCCGGCCGCGGCCGAGATCATGGGCAACGCCGTGCAGAGCCGTCCCGGCCAGACCATTCACCTGAAGATTGACGCCGCCTTCGAGCACTCCATGACCCTGGGGCCGCCGAAGCCCGGCAGCCTCGACGTGACCAGCGGTCCGGTGGGGTTGCAGATCGACCGGTGGAGCGCAGCCCGGGCCGATGGTCTCCGGATTCGCGTGAAGGAAGCACTGCAGGGCCAGGGCTTCAGTTTCGAAAACCCCAACGCGCCACCGCCGGTGAAGCAGATGTCGGTGCAGGAACTGCAGGCCGCCCTCACCGCCACCCTGGCCTCCGGCAAAAAGCCCTGGCTCTTTGACGTGCGGGGCGAGGACGAGCGCGCTATCGCCTCGTTGTCAGCCGCGAAGCCCTGGGACGAGGATGGCGTCCGGACCATCGAGGGGCTGGCAACCGATACGCCCATCGTCTTCCACTGTCACCGGGGCGGTCGGAGCCAGGCCGTTGCCGAGCGCTATCGGCGGCGGGGCTACACCAACCTCTATAACCTGGCGGGCGGCATCGACGCCTGGTCCCGGGAAATCGACCCCACGGTGCCTACCTACTAGGCTCGCCGCCTCCGGCCAGAGCCGGCGCGGGTACCCTAGCTCGCCAGATCGTTCAGCAGCAACACTGCGGGTGGCTTGCCATCGCTCATGGCGTCCGGGCGCGGGGCGTCCACCAGGATCGCCGTCTGCACGGTGCCCGACGTTGCCGCCACATCCGCTGCAACCAGCACTGTCTTGGTGCCCGCCGTTGTAAACGTGACCGTGTAATTCTGCGGGAACAGCGGCAGATAAGGGGTGGCCAGTCGCGAGGAGAGATTCTGCAGCGTAGGGCTCACGTCGGCAATCGATGTACCCGCCTTCAGAATGTAGACGTCCACGACGCCGCTGCCGGGCGAGGCGTCCACGAGACGCAGTTTGCCTTCCTGGAACACGGACCGGATCTCATCGGGCAGTACCAGAGGATCGTAGGTCGATGGCGTTGTCAGCGCGAGGCCGATCACGAACAAGGTGGCCCGCTGGCCGAGCGGCAGGGGCGTGGGATTGGGGAAGACCGTAAACAGCGGCGTCGCGGCTGTCGGGTCCGCGGTCCGGACGCCCCGGAGGCTGTAGGTGTCCGGAATGGCAGCCACATAGCCCGTGGCGTCCCGATAGTTCAGCCCGGTCGCGAAAGTCACTTCCCGCAGTGGCGGCAGCACGGTGGAAGGCGGAATCGCCGGTTCCTGCGGCCGCGTACCGAGGATATCCATGGCTGGTGAATCCGGCGACACCTGGACCACCCGGAGGTTCGCCAGGGTGTCTTTGTCCAGGAGTTCTGCCGTGCCCACAGGCGCAAAGAATCCGCGAAAACCGCTGCTGATCGCGAGGGAGATCGGCGCAGGGCCCACGAGGTTGTTATCGACCGCGACGATGAGCAGGTCGTTCCCGTTGTTCAGCCCGATGTTATTGGACTGAAATACGGGGACGGTGGACCCGGGCAAGGTGACCCGAATGATATAGGTCCCCGTCTGCACGAGCTGACGAGGGGCAGGCTGGGCGCCATAGGTGACCTGGGCGATGGGCGTCTGGGTAGACAGGTCCGGCAGTACACCGGGCGCGACGGGCACGGCAGTCAGGTAGATGTCGACCACCGTCGGGACGTCGGGTGCGGCGTGGACAAACTGCAGGCGGGCATTGCCGACCGGCACGTCCTCGATCTGGTTCTCGATGAGCAGGGGCCGCAGGGCGTCCGGGGCGTCGGGCGCGGCGTCGGCGACAGCCGCCTTGCCGAGGGTAATGAGGGTGTATTCCCGCCCGTCGGCGATGGCCGCGGCCACCGGTTCAATGACGGGCACCGTAACGGCCACGCCGTCTTCGTCGGGCAGGATGGCCTCAACAGCGAACGTGTAGGTCTTGGGCGTCACACTGAGAAAACCGGGGCCTCCTTTGTAGTCAATTGCGGACCGGAGCGCGACGCCGTTAACCACAAAATTCACGGGGGCGAGATCCGGCGAGGCCTGAATCATCCGGAAGGAGCCCTTGTTGTCGGCCTCCGACCCGCAGCTCGCCAGCCCCAGGCCGCAGGCCACAAGCACGGCCAGTTGTAACGTGCGCAGAGAAAAGCTCATGAAGTATTACCTTTAAAGATCGGCGGCATGCTGTCAAAAGTGTCCGCCACGCCCTGCTCATCAGCTCCACTGCGCACGACGAAGAGTGCACCGCCGGTGCGGGGCTCCGGCCCGCCGCATTATAGCGAGGGAAAGTCCCGGACCACCCCGGCGCACAGGTCCTGAAGCCGGCAGACCCACGCCCTTGTGGGCTTGCGTCAAGAATCGGCGGGCCCGGGGTTGCGGCCCCCGGCAGGGTTGGGGACAATTGCACCATGGCCTCCCCCCCCTTAGGTCGACGACAGCTGCTGCGGTCGGCCCTGGTCCTCGCACCACTGGCGGTCTGCCCGGGAATAGTGGGGGCTGCTATCCGTGCGGCCCAGGGTGGACGCCAACTCGGCTTTCATCACACCCACACGGGCGAAACGCTGGATATCGTCTATAGCGAAGACGGCGTGTATCTGCCCGCTGCGCTGGCGGCGATTCACCACCTGTTCCGGGATTTCCGCAGCGGTGATGCCCACCCCATTGACCCGACTCTTCTCGACCTACTGCACGATGTGCAGCAGGCGACCGGCGGCACGGGCCGCTTCGAGATCATCTCGGCCTACCGCTCTCCAGCCACTAATCAGATGCTCGCGAAACAGGGCCGCGGCGTGGCGGACCACAGCCTGCATCTTCAGGGCAAGGCCATCGACGTGCGGCTGCCTGGCGTCAGTACCGGCAACCTGCACCGCGCGGGACTGAGCCTGGCCAGGGGCGGCGTGGGCTACTACCAGGCAGCGGATTTCGTCCACCTGGACACGGGCAGGGTCCGCAGCTGGTAGTTTCGGTCCTTTCGACTGCCCTGCTATCCGTCCTGTTGGCGGGCGCTGCTTCTGCTGGCACCTGCCGGGCCCTGGTCAGACCCCTGCTACTGGACGCCCAGCCGGCCCCGGAGGACCTGCAGCGGGCGCAGGCGCTGTGTCGCGCTGAAGCCGAAGCGGGGGATGCGGAGGCCATCTACCAGTTGTCATTCTTCGCTCTGGGCCTGGGGGGCAACTGGCAGCCTGAGGAGGCGATTCCCCTGATTCGCTCCGCTGCAGACCGGGGCGTCACCGAAGCCCAATACTGGCTCGCCTGGCAGTCGGAGTCCGGACCGGAACTACCCCACGACCCGGCCATCGCCCTGGGGTGGTACGAGTAGGCTGCTGCCGGGCGGCATCGGCTGGCGTTGCAGCGGCTCGCCGACGCCTCGGAACGGGGGGAACTGGGACTGCCGGTGGACGCCCGCAAGGCACTGGACTACCGGGTCCAGATCCGTCGCTGCGAAGAGGAACTCGCGCGCAAGGGCGAGTGAAGCTCCACGCATCCCCCGGGAGTTGTGACGCGCTTCCCTCAACTTGTAGTCCAGGTTGCCGACTAAAGACCTGATCAGGGTTTGGACGTCCGTCGTCATGGGCTGGCCGGAGTCAGTAACGTACCTTCTACTCGTCGCACTGGGGTATGCCCTGAAGCGCGTGGTGGACCTGGCGGGTGACTGGCAGCAGCAGAGAATGGGGCGGCCTGCCGACGCTACCAAGGGCGCAGACTCCCGCCTTTTTGCCACGGCACCTACGGCAGTCTTTACCAGATCCGGGATGACTACGGCGACCTGCTCCGTGCGGCACCACCGGCGATCACCCGGGCCGCCGACAGCATTATCCGGTGCGTGACCCTCCTGGTGAATCTGGGACCCTCAGACCAGCGCTATGCGCTGTTCACCCGGTCTCTCAAGAACTTTGACGACGAGTGCGGAGTAAACCCGGTCCTCGCCGCAGACGGGCCTGGGTTGCACCGGCTGCGTCAACCAGAAGCAGCCATCCTCACCCTCCAGACTGCCCCGCAGTTTCATCCAGGCCATCAGGTTATTGGCCGGGCAGGCTTCTAGCGGTAGCATGCAGGCCCGATCCCCAATGCTCTCCGGTCAGCAGGATGCCCCCCATGTCCAAGTCACCCAACCTCAGCCGCCGGACCCTCGTTCAGGGCATGGGCGCGCTACCCCTCGCCGCAGCTCTCGGGTCCTCCCTGGCCTCTGGTCCGGTCCGGGCGCTGAACCGCTCGAAAGTCATCGTGATCGGGGCCGGCCTGTCCGGACTCAATGCCGCCCTGCTCCTGGAAGAGCAGGGCGTTGATGTGCAGGTGCTTGAGGGCCGGCAGCGGGTCGGCGGGCGCGTGCTGTCCCACCGGGACGTCCCGGGCAATCCGGAATCCGGCGGCACCTCCTTCGGCGCCGGGTATGCGCGGGTAATGGATGCCTGCAAGAAGTTCAAGGTGGGCACGATCGACGTAACGCCCATCGTGCCTTTTTTCAACGACCGGGAACTGGTCCTCGATGGCAAGCTGATCCCGAAGGCAGAGTGGCCCACGAGCCCGCTGAATCCGTTTCCCGCGGCGTTCAAGCAGAGCATGCCCTGGTCCTACCTCAACCCGATCATCGGCAAGAACAACCCGCTGAAAAATGCGGACGCCTGGCTCGATCCGGCCAACGCCAAATATGACGTATCGCTCCAGCAGTGGCTTAGCAGTATTGGCGTCTCGGACGAAATCATCGACCTGTGCTGGAACAACAACCCCAATCACGGCACGACGGCCTACGACGTTTCCGCCATGCTCGCCCTCTCTGCGAGCACATTCGCCATGATGCAGGCCCAACTGGGCGGCAAGATCTTTGGCTACACCGCGGTCGGTGGGAATCAGGCCATCCCGGAAGCGATGGCCAAAGGCCTCAAGAAACCCATCCTTTTCGGCCGTAACGTCACTGGCATTCGCTCCACAAAGAGTGGCACGGAGATTCAATGCGCGGACGGCACGGTCTACAAGGCCGACTATGTGGTGTGCTCACTGCCCAGCCCGGTGCTCCGCCGCGTGCACCTGGACCCGCTGGTCACCGGGCCGCAGGGACTGGCCATCAACACGCTGGCCTCCCAGCCCGTCAACATGCTCCACCTGATCGTCAAGAAGCCCTTCTGGGAAGATGACGGCCGCAATCCCAATATCTTCAGCAACGGCCTCGCCGGCATGGTGGTGGCGGAACGCAAGGGCAAGACGCCCCAGGAGATCACCAGCCTGACCATCTGGGTGCGAGGACGTAATGCCACGTGGATGGATACCCTGGAGTCGAAAGAAGCTGTCGCCGCGATCATGGACGATTTCTACCGGATCCGGCCTGCCGCCAGGGGCAAGGTGGAGGCCAAGGTCTACCACTCCTGGTACCGCGACCAGTTTTCCGCCGGCGACTGGGCGGTCTGGGCCCCGGGCCAGGTCACCGCCTGTGCGGCCGTCGTTGGCAAGCCCCACGCGCGCATCCACTTCTGCGGGGAGCACACAGCCGTCTCCAACCGCGGGATGGAGGGCGCCATGGAATCCGGCGAGCGCGCTGCCTTCGAAATCCTGGGCCTCGTCTAGGAGCGCCTTGCAGGAGCGCCTTTAGGCGCGAATCCATTTATATGCACACCCTGATCAAGCCCTTCCGCGCGCTGCGCCCGGCCCCAGGCAAAGCTGCCGCCGTGGCCGCACCACCTTATGACGTGCTGAACACGGTGGAGGCCCGGCACCGGGCCCACGGCAAGCCGTCCAGCTTCCTGCACATCTCCAAGCCGGAAATCGACCTGCCGGAAGGAACAGACCCCTACTCGCCCGTGGTCTACGCCAAGGGAGCGGAGAATCTTCGGCAGCTGATCGAAACCGGCGAGCTCCTGCGCGATGAGAAGCCGCACTACTACGTCTACCAGATTCGGATGGGCGAGCATCTGCAGACCGGCATCGCCGGCGTGGGCAGTGTGGTCGAGTACGACCGTAACCGGATTCGCAAGCACGAGTTCACCCGGCCGGACAAGGAGGACGACCGTGTCCGCCAGATCACGGCACTGAACGCCCAGACGGGACCCGTGCTGCTCGCTTACCGCAGTAACCCGGAACTGCGCCTGATCATCCTGCAGAACGCCCGCGGTCTTCCTGCCTGTGAAGTGCAGGCGGACGACGGTGTCGTGCACACCATCTGGGTGATTCAGGACCCGGAACAGGTCAGCGCCGTGACCCGCATCGTGGATGCCATGGACTCGCTATACATCGCCGATGGTCATCATCGCTCGGCCTCCGCCTCCCGGGTGGCGGCCGCGCGCGGCGCCGGCAATCCACGCCATTCGGGTGATCTGGACTACAACTACTTTCTCTGTGTGGCCTTCCCCCATGACGAGATGCGGATCTTCGACTACAACCGCGTCGTCAAGGACCTGAATGGCCAGACGGCCACGGACTTTCTGCTGCGCATCGGCCTCAAGTTCACGGTGACACCGGTGGCAGAACCGGCCAGGCCCGCCCACGCGGGCCAGTTCGGCATGTATCTCGACGGCCAGTGGTACCGGCTGGACATCCCGCGCGGACTGATCCCGAAGGATCCGGTTGCCAGCCTGGATGTCAGCCTGCTGCAGGATCACCTGCTGGCCCCGGTACTGGGTATCGGGGATGCCCGGCGGGACAAGCGCATCGACTTCGTCGGCGGCATTCGGGGCCTGGAGGAACTGGAGCGCCGCGTCGACAGCGGCGAGATGGCCGTCGCGTTCGCCATGTTCCCCACCAGCCTGGAGGCGCTGATGGCCGTGGCCGACGCGAACCAGGTGATGCCGCCCAAGTCCACCTGGTTTGAGCCCAAGCTGGCAGACGGCCTGCTGTCTCACGTCCTGGACTGAGCCCCCGCTAGAGATACTTTTCCAGCGGAAAGAGCCGGTAGAGTCGGGACGAGAAGCGCTTCCAGAAGCCCGTCATGGGTTCGTGGGTGTCCCGCACTTCCCGGCCGTCGACCTCTGTTACCCACTCGAGCCCCCCGCTCTGGCGCTGCAGGACCTGCCAGCTGCTGTCGGGCCGGAGATTGAGGTTGAAGGAGCCGACGTAGACCACGCGCCGGTCCAGAACGAGGGACTTGGAGTGCGGCGCGAAGGCCGGGCGCTTCGCGCACGCCAGGGAAACCCTGATCAGACGCTGGCACGCCGCCGCATCGGGACGCAGTTCATGGAGTTCTATCCCTGCCTCGAGCATCGCCAGCCGGCGCCGGGCGCCGCTGGACGCCTGCAGCGTGCAGGCGGGCAGCCTCAGTCAGGCTCTGCCCGGCAAGGATAAGACCGGCGGACTCCACCAGGATCTCGCTGCGGGCAGTGGCCACCAGCGCCTGCAGTGCCAGCGCTCCGGGCTGCGGCGCCGCGGCGTCTGCAATCTGCGCGGCGGTCGGCGGCGGGTCGAAAACCAGACGGGCCGGGGCCCACCGCAACGCGGGCAGTGTTTGCTTCTGAATCAGGCTGTCCTGGTGAGGTGGGACAACATAGCCAAGGCCGCTGACTTCCGCCGTCGCGGCGGCCAGGAGTGCGGGCGGCGACAGGTTTCGTCCAGGTGCTGGTCCAGAAGGCCTCAAACCCCGCAGTAACTTCCGCAACAACTGGCCCGGCTGCCAGCCGCTCCCGGTCCCGGAAGTTCACCTCCGGATCAAGATCGAAGTACTCGTCGCCCACATTGCGCCCGCCCACAATGGTGACGGCCCCATCGGCCGTGAAGGACTTGTTGTGCATCCGGCGATTGAGCTGCGAGAAGTTCCGGACAAACCCGAGAAGGCGCAGGACGCCCTGACGCGCGGCCGAGGGTTTGTAGATGCGGATCTGCACATTGGGATGGGCGGCGAGCGTGGCTCTGGCTGCTGAAATGAGGGCGTCCCTCTGGGCCAGGGCCTCCGCGCCGGTATCGGGCAGCAGGACCCCGCATTGACCCGGGTGCTCAGCCGCGAGGGCGTCGGTCGCCTCCCGAAACGAGACCTCCGCGACAGCACGGCCAGGACCCGCGGTCAGCAGACTCATGGCGAGGAGTAAGAGGCGAGGAGTAAGATGAAAAGACGGGTGCTAGGGCCTCCTGACATCCGCTGGCGCGGATTCAGCGATATCCGTCTACACTGACACAAGGAATACTGAATGTCTTTCGTCAAAAACCTGGCCCGCTACGTGGAGATCGCCATCATCATCGTGCTGGCGCTGGCAGCGCTGGGGGGGATCGTCCGCTTCATCTGGCTCGCCGACATTTTCTAGCCGGGCTTTTCTCAGCAGCCCGTCTGAAGCAGCCCGTCTGAAGCGGCCCGTCTGAAGCGGCCAGACTAAGCGGCCAGGGCCTCACCCTTGAGGCCACTCGCAGCACTACAGTCCTGTCCTGAAGCTCGTTGCGAGCAGCCGGCCCGGCGCTGGTACTGGTTCACCAGCTCTGCCCAGGAGCCCTTGACGCCCTCATCACCACCCTGGATGGCGTGCATTGCAGGTCTTGATCTCAGTGTTGGCCTGGCAATGCATCTGCTCGGGCGGGTGAACGGGGACTCGCCTTCCAGTCTAGACCATCGCCCCGATACCGTTAAGCTGCAACCCATGCCGGTGGCGAAAACAGGCGCTCCCCTGCGGCCGATGCTGGCACTGGTCGGCGGCGCGATCGCGATCGGCTTTGCGCCGGTCTTCGTGCGCTGGAGCGAGGTGGGCCTGAACGCCACGGCCTTCTGGCGGCTGGCTCTGGCACTCCCCGCACTCTGGCTGCTGGCCCGCCGGAGCAGCGCGGAACCTCTGGTGCCAGCCAGGGGCAGGGGGCTGCTGGCCCTTGCGGGGCTCTTCTTCGCCCTCGATCTCTGTTTCTGGCACGCGTCCATTGCGCTCACCTCCGTGGCCAATGCCACCTTGCTGGCCAACCTCACGCCGCTCGTCGTGGTGCTGTTCTACTGGTTCGTCCGGGGCCAGCGGCCCACGCTGGGCTTCTCGCTGGGGGCGGGACTGGCACTGGCAGGGGCAGCGGGACTGGCCCTCAGCACAGTGACGCCCGCAGGCACGGGTGCGGGCGACGTCCTGCTCGGGGATGCCTACGGGGTGAGCACCGCCTTTGCCTACGCGGGCTACCTGCTCGCCGTCGAACGGGCCCGCGCCACCGGCAGCGGGCTGCAAGTGACCCTGGCCAGCACGGCAGCAGCCATGGTCGTTACGGGCGGCGTGGCCCTGGCCTTTGGCGAGAACTTCTGGCCCGCGTCGGGCGCCGGCTGGGCCGTCCTGGTGGGCCTCGCCCTCCTCGTCCACGTCATTGGCCAGGGCGGGATCGTCTGGGCGCTGGGACAGCTGCCAGCGTCCCTGTCATCCGTGGTGATCCTGATCCAGCCGCTGGTGGCGGCGGGGCTGGGCTGGCTCTGGCTGGGTGAGGGCCTGGGCCCCCTGGATGCCCTCTGCGCGGCGCTCGTACTCGGCGGCGTCCTGATCTGTCGCCGGCGGTAAACTGCCAGCGGCGTCAGCCCGATACTTCCGCAGGAGTTGCCCATGCTCAAGGGATTTCATCACGCCGCCATCTCCACGCCGGACCTGGACCGCGCGGTCCGCTTCTACAGTGAGCTGTTCGGCTGCAAAGTCGTGCGGGAGTTTGGCTGGCCGGCCGGCATCCCCGAGGCGGATGCGCTGACGGGCCTGCAGAACTCCGCCGCCAGGGCGGTGATGTTGCAGCTCGGTGCGAGCTATCTCGAGATCTTCGAGTTCAGCTCACCCACCCCCCAACCCGGCAATCCGGAGCGCCCGGCCTGCGACCACGGCATCACGCACATCTGCCTCGAGGTGCGCGATAGTCAGGCAGAGTACGCCCGCCTGCAGCGGGCCGGTATGCGGTTTCACGCCCCGCCCCAGGCCCAGGAGGGCGGCTTCGTGACCTATGGCCGGGATCCCGACGGCAATATCGTCGAGTTGCTGGAATTCGGGATGCAGGAGCGTCTTTAGGCGCGATCATTTAGGCGTCGCGCCTAAAGGCGCTCCTGCAGGTCCCATGCATTGCCCGGTGCTACCATGTCTGGCATTCATTCCATGGATGACGGTGTGTGGCACGCAAGCCCCGGCGCGGGTTGCGCCAGTACCTCTCGAAACGTGTGCTGGTCAGTCTCGCCACGGTGGCGGGCACCCTGCTGGTCGTCTTCGTTGGTTATGTGGCGCTCCTCGACCGGCAGATCGTCCGGCAGTTTGAAGGCCGCCGCTGGGACCTCCCCGCGCAGGTCTATGCCCGGCCCCTGGAACTCTATGCCGGCCTCCGGCTCAGCGCGGATGAGCTGCAACGAGAGCTGACCGCTCTCGGCTACTCCAGCAACAGCAACGCCAAAACCCAGGGCATGTTCAGCAGGGCCCCGCAGCGGGTCGGCCTGGTCACGCGCCCCTTCCAGTTCTGGGATGGGGCAGAACCCTCCCGGAAGGCCACCATCCGGTTCGACGGGGCGACGGTGGTGGGTCTGGCGGACAGCAGCGGCAGGGATTTGCCCTTGCTCCGGCTCGACCCGCCCCTGATCGGCAACATCTTTACCACCCATGGCGAGGACCGGATCGTCCTGGGGCCGGACAGCGTCCCGACAGCGCTGCTCGAAGGCCTGAAGGTCGTGGAGGACCGGGACTTCGACCGGCACGGCGGCGTATCCCTCCGCGCGATCGCCCGGGCGATGTGGGCTAACGTCCGGGCAGGCGGCATTGAACAGGGCGGCAGCACCCTCACCCAGCAGCTTGTCCGTAGCTACTTCCTGAACAACAGCCGGACGCTCACCCGCAAACTCCGGGAAGCACTGATGTCGGTGCTGCTGGAACTCCACTTCGAAAAGCCGGACATCCTCAACGCCTACGTCAACGAGATTTACCTGGGCCAGTCGGGGGACCGGGCCATTCACGGCTTCGGCCTTGCCAGTCAGTTCTACTTTGGCAGACCGCTGGCCGAACTCCAGATCCAGGACATCGCGCTGCTCATCGCCGTGGTGCGCGGCCCGTCCTACTACGACCCACGCCGCCGCCCGGAGCGGGCGCGGGAAAGGCGCGACATGGTCCTCGGCCTGATGGCAGAGTTTGGCGTCATCACACCGGCAGAGGCTGACAGCGCCAAGCGCAGGGACCTGGGCGTGCGCGGCACCGCCAGCAACTTCGCCAGCTACAACCCGAGCTTCATGGACCTGGTCCGCCGGGAACTGCAGGCGGACTACAAGGAAGAAGACCTGCAAACCGCCGGGCTGCGCATCATGACCACCCTCGACCCGCGCATCCAGGCCCTCGCGGAACTGCGCCTGACCGAAGGTCTGGCGACACTGGAACGCAATCGCCGCAAGAAGAACGCGAGCCTGCTGGACGGCGCGATCATCGTCACCGGGACCCAGACGCCCGACGTGGTGGCCATCGTCGGCGGCCGCAATGCCCGGCTCAAGGGCTTCAACCGGGCCCTGGACGCCCGGCGTCCCATTGGCTCCCTGGTGAAACCCGTGGTCTACCTGGCAGGCTTCGAGTCCGGCCGGTACACGGCGGCGACCGTTATCGAGGATGCACCGCTCACCGTAAAGCTCGATACGGGCAAGACGTGGCAGCCCCAGAACTACGATCGCCAGTACCGGGGCCCGGTGCCGGCAGTCCGGGCGCTCGCTGAATCACTGAACACCCCGACCGTCCGGCTCGGCATGGACGTGGGCCCGAAGCGTGTTGCCACGCTCTTCAAGGGCCTGGGTCTCGGGACCGCACCCCGGCCGCTGCCCTCATTACTACTGGGTTCGCTGGAGCTCTCGCCCCTTGAAGTTGCACAGGTCTACAACAGCCTCGCGAATGGCGGCTTCCGGACGCCGCTCAAGGCGGTACGGGCCGTGCTCGATGCGGAGGGCAAGCCGCTGGACCGCTACCAGCTGAAGATCAATCGCGCGGCAGACCCGGCCGCAGTGCAGGAGCTGAACGCGAGCCTGACCCAGGTGGTGGATCGGGGCACAGCCCGGGGGGCCCGTGCCTGGTTGCCACCGGGCCTCGCGGTGGCCGGCAAGACCGGTACTTCCGACGACCTGCGGGACAGCTGGTTCGCCGGTTTCACCAACGACCATGTGGTCGTGGTCTGGGTGGGGGCCGACGATAACTCCCCGACAGGGCTTACCGGGGCGTCGGGGGCCCTGCCCATCTGGGCCCGGCTGGTGGCCGGGTTTGGCGATGCCGGTTACGAATCGATGCCGGCGGAAGGTCTGCAGAATGTGTCTTTCGATTTCTCGACAGGCATGATGGCGGTGGCGGGCTGCGGCGACACGGTTACCCTGCCCCTGCCTGTCGGGACGGTCTTGCCACCCAACCCGATGTGCGGCGCAGGTTTCGACAACCTGGACGGGTTCGCGGAACGGGGCATTGAATGGTTGCGGGGCATACTGAACTGAAACTTAAGCTCGGTGGCAACCTGCTTGGCGCCCTGGTGCTGGTATCCGGCTGTGTGTCCCCGGAGTTCGGCACCCCGGAGCCCGTGTCCCGCACGCCGGTCCCGGTAAAGACCGTCCCGCCGCCCCCGGTAGCAGTGATCAGTCCGGTTCCGGATCTGCCGTCCACGCCTGCTGGCAGCGTCGAATCCCCGTCGCCGCCGGCACGGACCGCCCCGCCGGCCGGCGCTGCCGCCCAGACCCTTCTGACCCAGAGCCGCGCCCATCAGGCGACGGGTGACTATGCCCAGGCGGCGGCGTCCATCGAGCGCGCGCTGCGCATCGAACCCCGCCAGACCCTGCTCTGGCTGGAGCTGGGCAACATCCGGCTGAAGGAAGGCGACTTTCCCCAGGCGGAAAGCATGGGGCGCAAGGCGCTGAGCCTGTCGGCAGGAGACGCAGCGCTGACGGCAAGGTCCGAGCAGCTGATTGCTACGGCGAAGAAGCGCTGACGTTCGGCGCTCGCCACCGCAACAGCCCGATGGCATAGGCCACGTAGTAGCCGGCGAGCAAGCCGGCGACGGTAATCCCCCCGGAAATTGGCTGAGGCCAGAAGTCGACTTTTCTCGTAATCTGAGTCGGGGAAGTTCCCGTGAAGAAAGCGCGATTTACCGACAGGCAAAGCATTGGCGTTCTGAAGCAGGCTGAAGCCGGCACCCCGGCGCCGCAGCTGTGCCGGACCCACGGCATCAGCACGGCCACGTTCTACAAGTGGCGGTCGACGTTCGGGGGCATGGACGTGCCGATGATGTCCCGGGTCAAGAAGCTCGAGGACGAGAACCGGCGCCTGAAGAAGATGTACGCCGAGGTGCAGAGGCGGGCCGAGATCATGAAGGAGGCCCTCGGAAAACAATGGTGAGGCCATCTCAGCGACGCGAGATGACCAGATGGGCGGTCGAGGCCAGGGGAATGTCGCCTAAACCGCTGGAGCAACAGGTAACGGCAGACCCCTCAGCCAGACGCTCCGACGATAGCTCAGAGCCCCGGCCGAAACACCATCAGCCCGAAGATCGCCAGGACGCCGGCAAAGGAACCCAGCGCCAGCCGTGTCCAGCGCTGGAACAGGGGCGCGAACCCGGCGGGCAGCCCTGTTTCAGCGCTGAACCCCGCCGTCATATCCCGCAGCTTCAGCTCCGTCTTCACCAGGTACACCCAGCACATCCCCGCGCTGATGTAGAGCGCCACCACGGCGACGAACCAGCTGGATTGCAATGGATAGCCCAGCTGCAACATCAGCAGGTAGCCGGTCGTCGGCTGAAGCAGAGCGACGGGCGTCGCGATGAACCACTCGGCCCGCACCGCGTTGCGGGTGGTGACAGCGATGGCGGCGGGGCTCCCGGAGCGGGCTGCCGTCACCATGAACCAGAAGGCCCCGATGCCGACGCCGAACATGAGGGCGGAGCTGACGATGTGGAGCAGGCGGATCATTTCGCGGCTAAAGCCGCTCCTCCACGGTAGCGGCAGCGTGGACGGGTATCCCTTCTGCGCTCACCGTGTACTCACGGTAGCAGAAGGGATCCCGGCCGGGCTGCCGCGGGCTACGAAGTAAGCTGTCGCCCGTGAACGCGCTCCTACGAGGTGGCGGCACCGGTGGATGAGGTGATTTGCACGTCGGTGATGTTGAACAGCGACTTCCAGTCCTTCGCGATCAGCAGGTCCATCAGCTCGGACTGCTTGCCGGCCTTCGTCCGGTCCATCTCGGCGTCAAGAGTGATCAGCGCCTGGTCCACGCCCGGGCCGAACAGGTAGCGCAGGTAATCCGTCGGCACCCGGGGCTCGTCGCTGAAGCGACCTTCCGCATCAAAGGACGCGGGTAGCATGGGCGGCACGTAGAACACGTTGGGCTCCGTGCCAAATTCCGGGTGCAGGGGCAACGCCACCTTCCACTGATAGACCAGCTTGGCAATCGGCCCGTCCAGGTCTTCCAGAAAGCCGACGAAACGCAGGCGCCCGGGGCACTGGCGGGCGCAGGCCGGGGCAATCCCCTGCTCCACCCGCGGGAAGCAGAAGATGCACTTCTGGGACTTCCGCTTGACGTAGTTGTAGTACACCTTGTCGTAGGGGCAGGCCCGGTTGCACAGCCGGAAGCCCTGGCACTTGTCCTGGTCCACCAGCACGATGCCGTCCTGATCGCGCTTGTAGATGGCCCGCACCGGGCACGCCTCGAGACAGGCGGGCTTGGTGCAGTGATTGCAGAGCCTCGGCAGGTAGAAGTGGTAGTTGTTCGGGTAGTCCCCGGAGCTGGTGTCCTCGTCCCAGTTGGCGCCGTAGGTCATGGGCTCCTTCTGCTGGAGCCGCTCCTCGGTGCCCTTGAAGTACACCTCCTCATGGTTCAGCTGCGGCACGCTGCCGAAGTCGTTCTGGTCGTGAATGTCGCCGTACTGGAGCACGCCGTCTTTCCAGCCGGACTTGGCGCCCTTCTCTTCCCAGTTCTTGGGGTAACCGCGCCCGGGTTTGGTCTCGACGTTGTTCCAGAGCATGTACTCCTGGCCTTCCTCATCGGTCCAGAGCGACTTGCAGGCGGCTGTGCAGGCCTGGCAGCCGATGCACTTGTTGAGGTCGATGACCATGGCTATTTGACGGGACATTGCTCTTTGCCTCTTGCTCTGGCTATTCGTAGGAGCGCCTTCAGGCGCGAACGGCAGTAGTCGCAGTGAAAGCAGGTCCGGCCACCGGCTTGGCCGGAACGTGCTTCTCAAATTCAACCGTGTGATCGTGATAGGTCTGGTTGGGGACGTAATGCGGCGAGTTGTAGCGGATGTGGCCGTAATTCCCCACGAGCGACGTCGGCTTCAGCAGGCCCGCAGTCGGAATCGCGCCGCTGAAGTTCTGCCGGCCGCGAAACATCATCGGATCCCAGCCGTGGTACATGAACATCGCGCCGGGCTGCATGCTGGAGGTGACATGAGCCATGGCAATGAAGCCGCCCAGGGAGTTGAAGGTCCGAATCAGGTCGCCGTCCTTGACCCCCCGTTTGGCCGCATCATCCGGATTCACGTAGACGTCCGGCTCGCCCCGCTGGAGGCTGAGGAGAAACGCATCATCCCGCCACATGCTGTGGATACCGTGCCGGGCGTGCCCCATCGTGAGCCGCAGCGGGAAACCCTTGATGGCAAGGGGATCAACGTACACGGGCAGTGCTTCACCTTCCTGCAGGAACCAGTCGTGATCGAAATAGAACTGCTGGCGCCCGGTGAGCGTGGCGTAGGGCCTTTTGTCGCGGGTACTGAAGAGGATGTCATAGCTGTAGGGCGACTTGGGACCGAACTGGGTACCTTCCGAGTCATCGCCCCGGACGAAGCCCTTCTTGGCCAGCTCTTCAAACGACATCTTCGGAATACCTTCCGAGTTGTCGATAAGGAACTGGGCGATGTCCCTGGTACTGGTGATCTTGCCGTTCATGGTAAACAGCTCGTGCACTTTGCTGTAGTCGTGCTCGATGGGCTTGCCGTAGAGAACATCCTTCACGGGTGGCAGCTGCCGGGCCGCCGCCTTCTCGCTGATTGCCTTGGCGATACGAGCCATGATCTGCCAGTCATCCTCGGACTCCCCGAGGGGCGGCACGGCCCGGTCGAGGACCTGGATGAAGGGCGTGCGGCCTTCCATCACGAAGTCCTGGCGCTCGTAGTGCTGGGCAACCGGAAGTACGTAATCGGAGTACATTGCCGTAACGCTCATGTCGGGCGTCATCGCGACGATCGTTTCGAGCTTGGCCAGCACCGTTTCCCGGAAGCGCGTGCCGGCCGCGCGCCAGTTGGCGGTGTTGTGGCCGCACATGAAGGCCATCTTCCAGGGCGTCTTGGCGTAGTCCGGGAGCCAGCCGTTGTTGATGGATGCGCGATAGTGCTTGTCGAAGTGGTCCGCGATCTCATTGCCGTAGGTCGCAGTGTTCAGCGCCTTGCCGTCGCCTTTGGCGTAGTCCCAGACTGAAATCGCGGCGACCTTGACGCGGGGACCGATACCCGCAAACACGAACTGGGCAAAGCCATCGCCCTTCGCCAGCTGCGTGGTCTGCATGCCGCCACCGTCCCGGCCCGTGTTGCCGGTGAGCGCGCACATCAACAACCAGGCACGGTGGAGCTTGTCACCGTGCAGCCACTTGCAGGAACGGTAGCCCGCGTAAATCATGCCGGCGCCTGACCTGGCGAAGGTCCGCGCGACGGCGCGCGTGTTGTCCGCATGGACCCCCGTGATCACCTGGGCCATCTCCGGGGTATAGCGGGAGTTGCACAGCTCCCTGGTCATGGCGAAGACGGTCGTGACCTCAACCCGGCCCGACTTCGTCTTGACGGTCCACCGCCCCTCCAGCGCCGGCTTCAGGCCGTTGAGCACCAGCGACTCTCCGGGCTTCTGCGCCGGCGTCGGGCTGCCGAAGGCCCCGAAGCCGGTAGCGGGCGCCTTGACGGGTTTGCGGGTCTTCTCGTCCCAGAAGTAGAAAGAGGTGTCAGCAGCGGCCCCCGTCTCACCGAAGTCACTCGCGCGCAGAAACTTGCCGTTGTCCACGCGAACGAGAAACGGCAGGTCAGTCTGCTCCCGCACGTAATCGGTGTCGATCAGGCCATCGGCGATGATCGTCTGCACCATGGCCATGGCGAGCGCGGTGTCCGTGCCTGGCTTGGGGTTCAGCCACTTGGAGGAGTGGATAGCCGTGGCGCTGAAGTCCGGCGCAATCGTGACCACCTCCGTGCCGTTGTACTTGGCTTCCCAGAAGAAATGCGCGTCAGGAATGCGGGTGGCGGCGGGATTGGCGGCCCAGACCAGTACGCACTTGGACTTGTAGATCGCCGCCATGTTGTCCCCGGGCAGGTTGTAGCCCAGCGTCATATAGGCGCCGACGGGCAGGTCCCCCACGCCGGCGAAGGTCTCGGGGATCACGATGCCGGTCACGTTGGCAAAGCGGAAGAGCGCCGTGAACGAGGCGCGCTTCAGGATCATCTGGGTGCCCATGGCGAAGGTGATGGAGTCCGGGCCCGACTGGGTGGCGTGCTCGATGACCTTGTCCGCGATCTCACTGATCGCCTGGTCCCAGCTGACCCGCTCCCACTGGCCTGCGCCGCGCTCGCCCACCCGCTTCATGGGGTAGAGCACGCGCTGCTTGCCATACATGTACTTGGAGTGGCGAATGCCCTTCTGGCAGCCCCGGGGGCCGTAGTCCGGGGTGTCCTCGCCCGAACGGCCGTACTCTCCCTGCTGCTCCTCGCGCCAGACGATGCCGTTCTTGACGTAGATGTTGAAGGCGCAGTGGCCGCTGCAGTTGATGCCCCGGCTGCCCCGGACCACCCGGTCCCAGGTCCACTTGCGGCGCATGACGTCTTCCCAGGCGCCATACACCGGGAGGTCCGCCCCGGCGGTGGCGAGGGCCTCGCCGGGCATGTACTTGAGCGACAGCGCCGCGGCTGCCGCTGCACCCGAGTGCTTCAGGAATCCGCGTCGGTCAGTCGTCAATGCAGCCATGCAATCGCACTCCCGCTGAGGTGCCGTGAGTTTACCCGTAGGAGCGCCTTTAGGCGCGACCGGAATGGAATCGCGCCTAAAGGCGCTCCTACAGTAACCCCGCCTTGACCAGGCGCTCGATATTGCCCTCCTGCCGGCGGCGGAAGGCGTCCCGGGCCGGCGGCTCGACCACTTTGCCGTCCCGAAGCAGGAAGTTGGGCTGGTGGTAGTCGGCCCTGGCATAGCTCTTCGCGTAGATGTCGAAGGGCTGGCGGGACATGACGTTGGCCATGGCCGTGCGGCGGCGCGTCCGCCGCAGGGCACTAATATCCATGACGGCATTGGAGTTGAACGCCTCGCCGCCCTGGGCGGCCTCCGCCAGGATGTGGCCATTGAAATCGACGATCTTCGACATGGCGCTGCAGGTGTAGGGCGGGATCGGGATGTCGTCGATCGAGGCCGTGTTGGCGGAGACCACAAAAACCTGGTTCTCGATCGCCCGGGCCAGCCGGCAGGTTTCCTTGATCGTGCGTTCTGCGCTGCCCGGCTCACTGGTGGGGTGCAGGATCACCTCCGCCCCGCGCATGACCACGCAGCGGGTGATCTCCGGGTAGAGGATTTCCTCGGACGCGATGGTGCCCAGATTGCCGATTTCGGTCTTGACCACGGGAAAGATGCCCTCCTCGCCATAGATATCCAGGTACTTGTCCCAGACATCGTGGGGCGTGGGCTCGAAACAGGAAGTGAGCCGCCGATAGCGCAGGATCACGTTGCCGTTCGGCCCGATGATGAAGCAGGTCTGGAAGTACAGCTCCGGGAAGTGGGGGTCAATCTCGTAGACGTTGCCGGAGAGGAACAGATTGTTGGCCTGGGCCAGCTTGCCCAGGGCCTCGTACTCCGGACCGTTCTGCTCCAGGCAGGCCCGGTCCCGCCACTCCTGCACGGACTCCTTCATCGGGAAGCCGGTCACCGCGTATTCGGGCAGGGCCACCAGCCTGACGGGCAGCCCATAGAAGAAGCGCAGGAAACTCGCCGCCGTCGTGGTGTATTCGCTGATCCGGCGGATGTTCTCGTTGATGCGCTCCCGGGAGGAAGCCCGGTCCCTGCACCGGTTGACGCCCTTGACCGACACCTGCAGTGCCACGCCGATGTACTCAATGTTCTCGCCACTGTCCAGACTGCTATCCAACGTCTTTACTCCCGGGCCACAGGGTTGAGGGGTAACTATATAGAGTCGCCGCGGCGCCCTGCCGTACTGGGTGGTGAGCCGTCCGCGTGACAGCCGCCCCACTGTCCAGGACCACGGCAGGGGGTTTAGGATCAGCGCCATGGTGGACACGGTCGCATTCATCGAGAAGGTAGCCCGCCGGCTTGGCCTGGTGCAGTTTCTGCCCCAGCGGTTCACGCGGCCGAAGGGCACTGCGGGGTGGAGCGGGAACGGCATGGTCGCCACCCTTAATGGCACGGGCTTCATGTTCGAGGTCCGGGACCGGTTTGCCGATGCCTTCATCCAGGACGCCGGCCAGCAGGGTCGCGCTGGACGCCCGTCTCTGGAGGTGGGGTGCGCCTATGGCGTGTCCACGCTCCCGGCCCTCGAGGCCGGCGCCCTGATCACGGCCTCCGACCTGGACCAGCGGCATCTGGACATTCTGCGCACCAAGGTTCCAGCCCACCTCCTCGGCAACCTGGAACTCGTCGCCGGCGCCCTGCCCCACATGGACTTTCCGGCGCACAGGTTCAGCGCCATCCTCTGCTCCCGCGTCCTGCACTTTCTTACCGGCGAGGATGTGGACGCCTCGGTGCACAAGATGGCGGACTGGCTCGCGCCGGGCGGGCGGCTGTATCTGGTCGCCGACACGCCCTATGGAATCTGGCGCCGGAAGATTCCCGAGTTCGAAGCGGGCAAGGCCAGGGGTGAGCGCTGGCCCGGCATGATGGTCGGCCTGCACAACTACCTGGCTGGGGGGGCGCCAGCCAGGCCCATCGCGAAGCCGCCCTTCATGAACGTCATCGACCCGGACCTGCTGGCCCGCACCTGCCAGGAGGCCGGACTGACCGTACTCGAGGCGGGGTACATCTCCCGGGCCGACTTCACCGGGCTGGGCAGAATGGACGGGCGGGAAAATGCCGGGGTCATCGCCATCAGGCCTGCTATCCTTGCTGGATTACGTGCCGTGCCGGCGTAACGGGGGGACTTCGAGCACATGAACTGGTCCGGGGGGACAGACTGCAATGGCCATCAGCAGGATTATTGCCGGCTTCAATCTCACGTGGCTGATCGCCCTCAGCCTCAGCCTGGCGGCACCGGCCAACGCCCAGCAGGCTCTTGACGAGGTCGTGGTGACCTCCCGCAAGCGGGAAGAGTCCCTCCAGGAAGTCCCGCTGTCCGTGGCGGTCTTTACTCCCGAGAGCCTGCGGGTGCGGAACATCCAGTCCGCCTACGACGTCGCCACCTTCACCCCGAACTTCAGCTTCAACCGGAACTCCGTGGGACGGCGACTGGATGCGCCGAGCATCCGGGGCCAGTTCACGCCGCTGGCAAACTTTGGCACGGAGGGCAACGTGGCCTTTTTCGTCGATGGCGCCTACGTGAGCGGCACGGCCGGCGCCCTCACGGTCGATAACCTGGAGCGCGTGGAGATCCTGCGGGGGCCCCAGGCGGCCAAGTTCGGGCGGGGCGCCTTCGCGGGGGCAGTGAACTACATCACGAAGACGCCAAACTCCAAGGAGATAGAGGGCCAGCTGTACCTGAAGGCCGGGGAAGACAGTGATTACAAGACCTCCGGCTACCTCAGCGGCCCCCTGATCGACGACAAGCTGCTCTTTGTGGCCTCCGCCAGCTGGGAGTCCTTCGATGGGCAGTGGCAGAACAAGATGAACCCCTGCAGGCCGGGCCAGACCGCCGCCGACGGTTGCGTCCAAATCGACCCCCGCTATCGGGCGGTGTGGCCCAATGGGCAGCCGGTGTCGACTATCAAGGACGACTTCACCGACCTCGGCGGGGAAAGCACCTGGAACGTCACGGGGAAGCTCAGCTGGATCGCCACGGAAAATCTGACCATCAATACCAAAGCCGAGTACACCAAGTCCGACGACGAGCACTTCGCCTCGCTCTTCCATCCCGAGCTGAACTGTTATCTGCCGACGGACGAGAACCCCAACCTGCCCGGCTGGTGGTGCGGCGAAATCAAACCAGGTGGACTGCAGGCCATCCTCAACATCGCGGATCTGCGGGAGGGGGCCACGTCGAACTACGGTGCCAATGGCACCCCGCTGGCAACTGCAGCACCCGCACCCTTCATCGGCACCCAGACGGAAAGCCAGCGGTACCTCGTCGAAGGCCTGCTGGATCTGGGTGGGTGGGACATCACGGCAGTGGCAACGGCCAACCGGCAGCGCCTGGAAAGCTACCGGGATCTGGACCGGTCACCCTATTTGGGCCCGGTCTGGGCCAATCTGTTCGACTCGGGAGAACTGCAGACCTGGGACGACCACTCGGAAGAGATCCGGGTGAACTCCCCCCAGGACAAGCCGGTCCGCGGCAGTGCGGGCGTCTACTACTTCAATGCGGACAACAAGGCCTCCCAGCGGGAATTCACCGGGTTCTGCAACCGGGTTGAGTACGGCCTGCCATACATCAACGGCGTACCCTCCTGGACCCTGAAGGCCAGCAAGGAGAATCTCGGCTTCTTCGGCGGTCTCGACTACGACGTCACCGAGGATGTCACCGTGTCCGTTGAAGGCCGCTACGCGAAAGACTCGCCGGAGCAGAGCGCTCCCAACGGCGTCACGGCCCGGGCGAACTACTACAGCTTCACGCCCCGGGTCACCGTCAGCTGGCAGGCAGCGGAGGACGTTAACCTCTACGGCCTCGTAGCCAAAGGCAACAAGCCTGGCGGCTTCTTTTACGGCTACTTCGATGCGCCGGTCGTCCGGGCCGCCACGGAAGAGGCTCTGCGGAACGGCAAGGCGATCATCAAGGAAGAAAGTGCCTGGACCTACGAGCTGGGCGCCAAGACCCAGTGGCTGGACCGGCGCCTGACCGCCAACGTCACCGTCTTCTACATCGACTGGAAGAACCAGGCTATCAATGAGATCGACCAGATTCCCTGGATCTGCGCGGACACGAACCAGTCGTCACTGATCCCGAACAACTTCACCAAGAATGCCGGCAAGTCCCGGGTTTACGGCAGCGAAGTTGAGATTGCCCTGGCGGCAACGGACAACCTGGTGCTGGAAGTGAACTACGGTCTCGCCGACACCAAGCTGATCGATTACAACTCGCTGACGCTGCTGGAACTCACCGGCGATGGCAACGCCGCCGGCAATGAGGCCCCGCGCGTGCCGAAGAACACGGTGTCGACCTCGGCGACCTACACGCGGCCCCTCGGGGACCGGGGTGCCGAGTGGTTTCTCCGCGGGGACTACGTGTACAACTCGAAAACCTGGCTGGACGCCGAGAACCTCACCTACGTGGGGGCGCTCAACCTGTTTAACGCCCGGGTGGGCGTGAACACGAACGGCTGGTCAGCCTCGCTTTACGTGGACAATCTGACCGACGACGACACGCCGCTGCTGGCTACGGAATTTCCAAACTTCAACAAATTTCCGACCGAGATCGTCAGCGCCTTCCACATCGTTCCGCGGCGGGGACGTATTGCCGGCGTGTCCCTGACCGTCAATTTCTAGCGGGAAATGGGGACATGCCTAATTTCCGGCGATAGCAGGGCGCTTGCTATTGGCCTCAGGAAATTAGGCATGTCCCCATTTCCCGCTACACCTCCCGCGGCACCTCGTTGGCGAACGCCTCCCAGGTGCCGTGGGGCGTGACGTTGGGCCAGTGGTCCGGGACGGTCAGGTACTCGGGCGCGTGCTTCTCGATGTAGGCCAGGACTTGCGGCGGAATATCGCCGGGACCCTTCAGCCCTTTGTGGCTGAACATGCGGCCAAACACGACGCCCGTTTCTGCCAGCTCATGGCCCCCCATGCGCATCCAGGGCCACCACTGGCCGAGGCGGGAAAAGCCGGCCACGAAGCGGCTCGAGGGCACTGAACGGTCCCGCATCTCCGCCAGGGACATGCAGAACGTGAAGTGTTCCGACGGACTGATTCGCGGCCCCGTCGAGGCCTCCGGCCAGCCTTCCTTCGTCACCGGATTGGTGTACTCGTGGGCATAGTCCCAGGCCAGCATCAGGTCATCACCGTACTGCTCGAAGGGCAGGATGAACGGCACCGTGCCCCCCATGCTCCGGTGGGTGCCGTCGTTCATCAGTGTGGCGTCATCCCGGGCCGCGCCCATGGCAAAGCGGGGCATCTCGGCGGTCAGCCTGCCGCCCATTGCGGGATTGTAGAAATTGAAAACCTCGACAGTTTTTCCCGTCCAGGGGTTCTTCCAGGTCTTGAGGATCTCGCCGGTAGCCAGGTCGGTGAAGTACCCGGTCTCCTTGCCGCGAATCCAGACGTTGCGCTCCTCGTCAATCTTCGACTGCATGCAGCCGGTGCCCGTGTAGCCAAACAGCGGCATCAGCCGTTGGGCGCCCAGCCGGGCATACATAAGCCCGTGAAACCCGCTGAGCACCGGCTCGCCGTAGCTCCCCCAGATCTTCCCGAACGCGTAGAGATTGTCGTAGGGATCATCGAAATCCAGTGCTTGGCCGGATACAGCTGCACCCAGGGCGGCAGTCGCCGAGGCCCGGCCCGCGAAGAGTCCGTTAACCAGTTCAGAGTTCATGCTAGATACCGAGCGGGCCAAACACATCCCGCTTTTTGAAGATGTTCATTAAGAAGCGACCCTGCACCTTGGTGCTGGTGAGCCAGCGCACTGCGGCACCATGCTTGCCGTGCTCCCGGAGCATGCCCTCGACGAGCCAGGGGGTCACCGTCTCGACAGTGTCGGCGAGAATGTTGAGGATCTTCTTCGACCGCTCCCAGTTCTTGTCGCGGCTGGCGGGTGGCGGCACCAGCAGGTCCGTGATGACAATGCCGGGGCTCAGGTAGCCGATCTTGACGGGCGACTTGGCCAGTTCCTGAATCAGTGCCTTGGTGAAATAGCGCACGGCGTACTTGGTGGTGCCGTAGGGACCGATCGTGGGACGCACGGCACCGTTGCTGCCGAAACCTTCCATGTTCCAGAGCATGCCGGTGCCCTGCTTGTACAAGCCGGGAATCGCCACCCGGTTACAGTTCATCAGGCCGATGAGATTGGTATTGATGGTGTTCACGTAGTCCTCGGGCGGGATCATGAAGAACGGCACCTTCTTCCCATCCCGTCCCGCATTGTTGACCCAGATGTCCACGCTCCCGAGGCCAGCCACGGCGGCCGCCCAGAGCGCCTGGACCTGGGCATAATCTGCCACGTCGCAGGCCTGGCCGACGATCCTGCGCCCCGGAAAGGCCGCCTTGAGTTCCGCGACCACCTTCTCGACGGCCGCGGCACCCCGACTGGAGATCACCAGGTCATGGCCCCGCTTAAGAAACTCCCGGGCCATCCCCAAGCCAATGCCCTTGGTACTGCCGGTAATGACGACGTGCATGCCTGTTTCCGCCTGGCTGGAAGGGTGCTGATTGTGCCCGATTCAGGCCCGATTCAGGCCCGATTCAGGCCCGATTAAGAGAAGTGTCCGGATACTCCCTAACGCGGCGCAAGGTCTCTACAATACGCGCCCAACAGGTAGCCCCCCTCGCGGGGCTGGACGAGCCGGAAACCCATGCGCATTCCCGGTCTGCTGATTGCGGTGGCCTTTGGTGCGGCCACGGTTTCCCTCTGGGGACTGGCCAACCGGCCCGTCGCCGAGGCCCCCTGGCCCGAACGCATTCAGGGCTTTGCCTTTTCCCCCTATCGGGCCGGGCAGGATGCCGTGGCGGGCGATTTCCCCACGATCCAGCAGATCGACGAAGACCTGGCCCTGCTGAAGGGCCATACCCGGTCGGTCCGGACTTACACCACGGACAGCACGATGGGGATGGTCCCGGAACTGGCCCGCAAGCATGGCATCAAAGTGGCCCTCGGGGCCTGGATCGACGCCCGCGCCGCCCACAACGCCACCGAGGTCGAGCAGGCCATCCGCCTGACTAGGCAAAACCCCAATGTCATCCGGGTGATCGTCGGTAACGAGGTGGTGCTCCGGGGCGATATCCCGATCTCGGAACTCACGGCCTACCTGGACAAGGTGCGCAAGGCGGTCAAGAAGCCGGTGAGCACGGCGGAGCCCTGGCACGTCTGGGTGCGTCACCCGGAACTCGCTGACCACGTGGACTACCTCGCCGTCCACATGCTGCCCTACTGGGAAGGGGTCTCCGCCGAGGCTTCCATCGGCTACATCGACGACAAGGTCGCGCTGCTGAAGAAGACCTTCCCCGGCAAGCCCATCGTGCTCGCCGAGGTGGGCTGGCCCAGCAACGGCCGCACGCGGGAAGCCGCCGTCGCGTCCGATGCCAATGAAGCCATGTTCCTGCGCCGCTTTCTTGCCCGGGCCGCAGAAGAAGGTTACGTGTACTACCTGATGGAAGCCTTCGACCAGCCCTGGAAGGCCCAGAGCGAGGGTTCCGTGGGTGCCTACTGGGGGGTCTACAACGTGGACCGGGAGGCCAAGTTTCCCTTCACAACCGATATCGTCCGGATCCCCGAATGGCGGGTGCTGGCCGCGGTGGCAGTCGGCCTCGCTGTCCTGATGCTGGCCGTCTTCTCGGTAGGTGGCCGCAAGCTTGCTTACTTCGGGCGTGGTTTTCTGGCCCTCGTGGCCTATACCACCGGCACGCTGGTCGTCTGGGTGCTCTATGAGTACTCCCAGCAGTACATGACGGTGGCGACGGTGATGGTCGGCATTCTCATGCTGCTGGGGACCATGGGCGTGCTCGCCGTGCTCCTGGCGGAGGCCCATGAATGGGCCGAAGCCCAGTGGGGTACCCGCTGGCCCCGACTGCTACAGGGCCCGGCCAGTGCCGCCGGCGAGGCGCTGCCCAAGGTTTCCATCCACCTGCCCTGCTACAACGAGCCGCCGGCCATGGTCATCGAGACGCTGGAGGCGCTGGCCGCCCTCGACTACCCGGATTTTGAAGTACTGGTAATCGACAACAACACCCGGGACGAAGCCGTGTGGCGACCCGTCGAGGCCCGCTGCGCCGAACTGGGCCCGCGCTTCCGCTTTTTCCATGTCGCCCCGCTGGCGGGCTTCAAGGCGGGCGCGCTCAACTTCGCGCTGGCGCAGACGGCAACCGACGCCAGCATCGTGGCCGTCATCGATAGCGACTATATAGTTGCGAGTAACTGGCTCCGGGACCTGGTGCCTGCCTTCGCCAACCCACGCATGGCCATCGTGCAGGCCCCCCAGGACTATCGGGATCCGCTGGGCAGCGCGTTCAAGGCCAGCTGCTACGCCGAGTACGCGGGCTTCTTCCATATCGGCATGGTCACCCGCAACGAGCGCAACGCCATCATCCAGCACGGCACCATGACCCTCGTCCGGCGCACAGCCCTGGAGGCCTCGGGTGGCTGGGGCGAGTGGTGCATTACGGAGGACGCGGAACTCGGCCTGCGGCTCTTCACGCAGGGTTGGGAAGCCACCTACATACCCCGCTCCTACGGCAAGGGCCTGATGCCCGACACCTTCACCGACTTCCGTCAGCAGCGTTTCCGCTGGGCCTACGGTGCCATGCAGATCCTGCGGCGGCACGCAAAGGTGCTGTTCAGCTGGCGGGACCCGGCGCTGACCCCCGGCCAGCGCTACCACTTTCTGGCGGGCTGGCTACCCTGGGTCGCCGACGGCCTGAACCTGGTCTTCAATTTCGCAGCCATCGCGTGGTCGATTGCGATGGTGTTTGCACCCCAGTCAGTGGATCCGCCGCTGATCATCTTCTCGGTGCTGCCACTGTCCCTGTTCGCCTTCAAGCTGGTGAAGCTCGTAGACCTCTATCGCACCTGCGTCGGCGCGGGTCCGCGCCAGATCGCCGCTGCGGCGTTGTCCGGTCTCGCCCTCTCCCACACCGTGGGCGTCGCCATCCTCGCCGGTCTCGCGACGTCCGACAAACCCTTCTTCCGCACGCCCAAGCAGGCGCCCCGTCACGCGCTGCTGAAGGCGCTGGCCTGCGCCCGGGAAGAGTGGCTGATTACCATCGCCCTGCTGTTGTCGGCCTGGGGTGTCAGTGCGATCGACGCCATGAGCAGTCCGGACCGGGCGGTGTGGGTCCTGGTGCTGCTCATCCAGACGGTGCCCTACATTGCGGCGATCTGCATGTCGCTGGTCAGCGCTCTGCCGCTGCCCGCCCGGCTGGTGGGCCTCCCGACCCCGACCCGGCATCAGGAGCCTCTGACAGAGGCCGCTGCCGAGGTGGAGGCCAAGTAGATTCGCGACCTGCGCTTCACGCTGCTGGCGCTGCTGGCGCTGCTGGCGCTGGCTGGCCCGGGCCCGGGCCAGGGCCAGGGCCAGGGGCAGGAGTGGCAGCATTACAGCGGTGATGCGGGTGGCCGGGAGTTCGTCGGCATCGCTTCCGGCGGGCACGCCTTCGTCTACCAGAAGCCCGGGGACCAGATCACCGCGTTCGCCCTCCCTGCGGACAGGGGTGGCGCCCGCGCCGCTGCCGGCCAGGCCACCGTAGGACAATAGTCACCGCATCCGGCTGCCATCCCGCAGCGAACGTGCCCTGCAGCAACTTCATGGAATTTCAATGACCGACACTCCCGGCCAGGCTCCCGCCGAGGCACGCCTTCTTCTGGGCCTTGGCGTCATGCTGTTCGCCATTGGTCAGTCCCTGACCTTCATCATCGTCACCCCGCTGGCCCGGCAAGTGGGCTTTACCCCGGAGTCCTTCGGCATCGCCCTGACTCTGGCCAGCCTGCCCCTGATTTTTGGTGCGCCCTACTGGGGCAAGCGCAGCGACGTCATCGGGCGCAAACCCGTGTTCCTGGTTGGCATCACAGGGGCGGCCGTTGGCACCCTGCTCGTCGCGCTCGTGCTCCAGCTGGGCGTCAGCGGCATCCTGACGGGCTTCTGGCTGCTGGTGCTCTTCGCGGTGGTCCGGGCCAGCTATGGCGCCGCCGCGTCGGCGATCTACCCGGCGGCCACGGCCTACATGGTGGACGTCACCGACATCCAGAACCGGGGCCGGGGCCTCGCCATCATCGGGGCAGCCAATGGCATGGGCTCCGTGCTGGGCCCGGTACTCGCGGGGGTGCTTGCCTTCCTCGGCCCCCTGGTGCCGATGTACGTGGCGGCGGCCATCGGCATTGGCGGAGCCGTGATGGCCTGGTACCTGCTAAAGGAACCGGTGCGCCACGCGGACCCCCGCAGCAAGATCTCCATGAAGCTGAACGACAGGCGCCTGCGGCCATTCCTCATCATGTGGTTCGGGTTCTTCCTCACCTTCATGGCGCTGCAGATCATCCTGAGCTTTTACCTTCAGGACGAGTACGGCGTGACCGATCCCAAGACTCTCGTGCGGCAATCGAGCCTGATGCTGATCAGCATGGCCTCCATGATTGTGATCGTGCAGATCGGCGTATTGCAGGCCATCAAGGTCAAGCCCCGGACGCTGCTCCGGCTCCTGGGCCCCTTGTTTGTTCTGGCCCTGACCATCATCGGCAATGCGCCGAACCTGGTGGTGATGGCCATCGGCTTCGGGGTTCTCGGCATCTCCTTCGCCTGCGCCAACCCCGGTATCAACGGCAGCGCAAGCCTGTGCGTGGAGCCCTGGGAACAGGGCGCGACCGCCGGCTTCCTGGGCGCAGGCAACACGCTGGGCGCGATCCTGGGGCCGATCGTCGGCACCCAGATCTACACCCATGTTGGCCATCACGGGCCGATGATCGTCGGCGCGATTGCCCTCACCGCCATGAGCATTTACGCCTTCACGATCAAGGTCCCGGACAAATCGGGCGGTTCCAGCAAGCGCCCGCCGGTTCCGGCTACGGCGGCTGCTGGCCAGCCCGCCGCCACATAAGGATGGCCAGCCAGCCAGACCAGATCAGGACCAGCTGCAGGTAGAGGGGCAGGAAGATCACGCCCATCACCAGCCCCGAGAATCCCGACAGGTAGCCGAGCCAGCAGAAGCTCTTCGGCAGCAGCCCGGTCTTGAGTCCACACCAGGACAGCTGCCAGGCGAACCAGCCGAGCCCCACCTGGGCCAGGCAGTTGTAGACGATGCGGGCAATGCTGGCCGCCAGATAAGCGCCCCGCTCCAGATCCGGATTCTGGGCCGAGAGCAGCTTCACGGCGCCACTACCCGCCAGGTCGGAGATACCCGTCAGGAAGAAGCCGATCGCGGCAACAAAGCCAGCGCCGAGCAGCAGGCGACCAGCAGCGGACTTGTAGTCGCGGAACATCTGCCGGCCCGTCAGGGCCAACACCACGCAGGCAAAGCCGCTGAACAGGTGCCCAAGACCCGAGAGTGTCCAGGGTAACGAGCCGATCGCGTTCTTCAGCTTGTCCACGTTGGCGTAGTCCACCGCGGGATTGGTGAAGCCGAGATAGGTCGGCTCCACGTAGAGCGCGTTGACGTTGTGGACCAGGAAGGCCAGGAAGATGACGGCGGCGGCCCAGGCGGTAGTGCGGTAGAGCGCTTGCATCGGTCGATCCCTCTGCTTATGGCGCCGTTACTGCCACTGCCAGCGGCGCGCGGCTGACGGGCGGCGTACCCGGCACGAACAGTGCTTCACCCACGCCCTCCGTCGAGGGACGACAGTTGCCCTCGCCGGTGGGGTTGTTCATCTCGAAATAGCGACGCGCCGCGAACGGGCCCGGGAGCGGCTCTAGTTGGCCGCGCTGTAAATTAAACACCACCAGCTTCTCGTAGGGATACGGACCTACCAGATCACCGTAGATCCGGGTGTAGACCCCATCCTCGCGGAGACTGACCTTGCGCGTGACCACGTCGCCAGCCAGGGACGGATCGTTGTAGAGGATGCGCAGCATGCCGGTCATATCCCACCAGGTCTCGAAGACGGGCGCAGGCCCCACATAAGGACAGACGCCGTCCAGCAGCAGGCTTGTGCCCGGCGGCAGTTCAGGCACCTGCTCCTGCAAGGTTGCGAGCACCTGCTGCTGGCGCTCGCTGGCTGCAATCCAGAAGGTGGCCACTGTGTTGATGATCAGGACGCCAATGGCGCAGGCCAGTGCCAGTGATCCCGCAAAAACGAGCAGGCGCCGCCCGCCCGGCCGAATGAGCGAACTGAGCCACCCCGTGAGGCCAACAATGACAAATGCGAGGCCGGCCGATGAGGCAATAGCCGACCGGTTATTGGCGCCGGTGCTCGACACGGCTGCGTTGAAACTGGCAAGGAAAATCGCGTAGCCGGCGCAAAAGAGGAACACGCCAAACGCAGCCAGAACCAGCATCGGCCGGGGTCGAAGTGCCGCCCCTCCAGACCCTCCGTCTGCACGCAGAAGAGCGCCGAGCACGACGGCGCCGCAGAGGATCGCCAGGCCAGCGATGAGTGCGTCGGGGTAGTAGCGCACAATCTGCATGAGGGTGGCTGGCAGGTGTAGGCCAAAGTCGCCTGCCAGGGTCGTGAGTACGGCATCACGCAGAAGGGCCCAGAACCAGGTGAAGTGCTCGGCAACAGTCGCAGACTTGAGCCGCGTGGTAAGCAGAACCTTGTAGACAGTCACGGCGAAGATCGCGAGGATAGTTGGCAGTCCCAGCCATACCGCACTGCGCAGGCTCAGCCCAACCCCTGGACCAGTCGCCGGCGTCAACTCCCGGCGACTCCGGTACCAGACCAGCAACGGACTCACGAAAAACATTGGCAACCAGACTTCGTAAGTCAGGATGCTGGCCAGCAGGACACCCACCGCCAGGGCCTTCCATGCCAACCGGTGGAGCCGTCCCGGACGCACGACGCGCAGATCTGCGTAGAGACTGAACAGGTAGAAAACCGTGCAGACCGGCACGGCAAACGAGGCGTACCAGAACCGGTTCGTCGCATAGTGCGGCAAACAGAGAAAGACCAGTGGCACAGCGACTGCGATCAGTCTGGGCTGCCCGCACTCGCGCAGGACGAGATAGAGAAGCGGGCCAATCGCGGCAAGCACCAGCGCATTGACGAGATGGAAGCCGACGGGGGCAAGGCCGAACAGCCAGTACAGGATCGCCAGGTTCGCTGCCTGCCCGGGCCGGTAGGGATAAGTTTCGAAAGTGCTACGCAGAAGGCCGAACAGGGACTGATCACTGCTGGCATTCAGAAAGCTCAGGATCCCCCAGTCATCACTGTAGAAGCCGAGGTTCCACGGGTAAAAAGCCGCGGACAGCAGCACCAGACCGGCAATAAGTGCCATGTCCCCGCGAACTTCCGGCGGTCCCGTTGCGCGCACTGCGTCCCCCCTCTTATCTTTCGGGCGGCGGGAGAATAACCTATTGGCCCACATCCCTACCGGTCCGCGACGCCCCAGCCCATGAAGATTCTCATCACCGGCGGCGCGGGCTTCATCGGCTCCGCCGTCATTCGTCACCTGATTCACCAGACGCAGGACAGCGTCGTCAACGTGGACAAGCTGACCTACGCGGGCAACCTGGAATCCCTGGCCGCCGTGGCGGGCAGCGACCGCTATGCCTTTGAGCACCTGGATATCGGCGACCGGGCGGGCCTGGACCGGGTCTTCAGCCGGCATCAGCCCGACGCCGTGCTGCACCTCGCGGCAGAGACCCACGTGGACCGTTCCATCGACGGCCCGGTAGGCTTCGTCCAGAACAACCTGCTCGGCACCTGCACGCTGCTCGAAGCGGCCCGGAACTACTGGCGGGCGCTACCGAAACCCGCCGCCGCCGGCTTCCGGTTTCACCACGTGTCGACGGACGAGGTGTTCGGCGACCTCGCGCCCGGCGCACCAGCCTGCGACGAAATGGCGACCTACCGCCCCAGTTCCCCCTACGCCGCCAGCAAGGCCGGCGCCGATCACCTCGTGCGCGCCTGGCATCGCACCTACGGACTGCCCGTGCTGATCAGCAACTGCTCCAACAACTACGGACCCTGCCAGTTCCCGGAGAAGCTCATTCCCCTGATGATTCTCACTGCCCTGGAGGGCCGGCCGCTGCCCGTCTACGGCGCCGGGGACCAGATTCGCGACTGGCTTTATGTTGAAGACCACGCGCAAGCGCTGCTTAAGGTGCTGACCGGGGGCGCTGTCGGCGAGTCCTACAACATTGCGGGCGGAAACCAGACGCGCAACATGGACCTCGTGCTGAACCTGTGCGACCTTCTGGAGGAAATGCAGCCGAAGAAGCCCGCCGGGGTTGCCCGGTACGAGGACCTGATCACCCATGTGCCCGACCGGCCCGGCCACGACCGGCGCTACGCCGTCGACAGCAGTCGCAGCCGCAGGGAACTCGGCTGGGTGCCGTCCCAGTCCCTGGCCTCGGGGCTGCGCCTGACCGTGCGCTGGTATCTCGACAACCTGGACTGGTGCCGGCGCGTGCAGGATGGCACGTACCGGCGGGAACGCCTGGGCCTCGGAGCCCCGGCGTGAAAGGGCTCATCCTCGCCGGCGGCTCCGGATCGCGCCTCTACCCCCTCACCCAGGTAGTCAGCAAGAATCTCCTGCCCGTCTACGACAAGCCGATGATCTACTACCCGCTGTCCACGCTCATGCTGGCGGGCATCCGGGACATCCTGCTCATCACCCGCCCCGAAGAACAGGTGCTCTTCAAGCGCCTGCTCGGCGACGGCCGGCAGCTGGGCATCTCTCTGACCTACGCCATCCAGGAACAACCCCGGGGCCTGGCCGACGCCTTTATCGTCGGCGCCGACTTTATCGCCGGAGACGTGTGTGCCCTGATCCTGGGAGACAACATCTTCTACGGCGATGGTCTCATCAGCCTGCTCGCCGAATCCCGGCGGCAACTGGGCCAGACAGCGACGGGTGGCGCAAGAATCTTCAGCTACACCGTCCGGGATCCGTCCCGCTACGGCGTCGTCGAACTCGACGCGCAGGACAGGCCGGTCTCCATCGAGGAGAAGCCCCGCGCGCCGCGCTCACGCAATGCCGTCACCGGCCTGTACTTCTATGACCAGCGGGTCAGTGACATCGCCCGCCGGGTACAGCCGTCAGCCCGGGGCGAGCTGGAGATCACCAGCATCAACCAGGCCTATCTGGACCTGGGCGCACTGTCGGTTACCCGCCTCGGTCGTGGCTACGCCTGGTTCGATACGGGCACCCACGAGTCCCTGATTCAGGCAGGCTCATTCCTGCAGGCGGTGGAAGAACGCCAGGGCCTCAAGGTGGCCTGCCTCGAGGAGATTGCCTGGCGCCAGGGCTTCATCACGCGGGAGCAGCTGCAGGCCATCTGCCGGTCGCTGCCCAAAAACTCCTACGGCAGCTACCTGGCTGAAATCCTGGACGGCGGCTGATGCTGCACACCGCGAACCCCAGGGCCAGCTATCTCGCCCTGAAAACGGAGATCGACGCAGCCATTCAGGCGGTGTTGCAGGGCTCCAGCTATGTGCTCGGACCCCTGGTCGAGGATTTCGAGCGGCGCTTTGCAGACTACATCGGTGTGGGCCACGGCATCGGCGTCAACAGTGGCAGTGACGCCCTCCATCTCGCCCTGCGGGGCCTCGGCGTCGGTCCCGGCGACGAGGTGATCACGGTGTCCCACACCGCAGTGGCTACCGTTGCGGCGATCGAGATGGCCGGCGCTGCTCCCGTACTCGTCGATGTCGACCCGGACTGGCGCACCATCGATCCCGCTGCAGTGGAGGCCCACATCGGCCCCGCGACCCGCGCCGTGGTGGCAGTCCATCTCTACGGGCATCCCGCCCGTCTCGATGCCCTGCGGGAACTCTGCACGCGCCGTGGGCTGCTGCTGCTTGAGGACTGCGCCCAGGCCCATGGCGCCCGCTGGGGCGACCGGCGGACCGGGAGTGGCGGCGATGCGGGCGTTTTCAGTTTTTATCCCACCAAGAACCTGGGGGGCGTCGGCGATGGCGGCATGGTGGTCACGCAGGATGACGCCCTGGCCCAGCGCATCCGCCGCCTGCGGCAGTACGGCTGGGACACGCCCCAGCAGAGCCTGGTGCCGGGCTGGAATACCCGGCTGGACACACTCCAGGCCGCCGTCCTGGCCGTCAAGCTGGCGCACCTGGACGCGCAGAACAACGCCCGGCGGCAACTGGCAGCAGGCTATGGCGAGGGATTGCGGGATCTGCCGCTGCGCCTGCCGGCGGAACAGGCCGGCTGTCACCCGGTGTATCACCTGTACGTCGTCGAAACGGAAGATGGGCCCACGCGGGAGGCCCTGCGCGCCCATCTGCTGGCGGCGAACATCGCCGCTGGCATCCACTACCCGACGCCCGTGCACCGCCAGCCGGCCTATGCCGGGCGGCTGCGCTGTGGGCCGCTGCCTGTGACCGAGCGGCTCGCCGCTACCGTCCTCTCGCTGCCCCTGTATCCCGAGCTGGAGCCGGGGGAACAGGCGCTGGTGATCGATGGTATTCGCGCTTTCTTCAGGGGCCGGCGATGAAACTGGCCGGCCTCCAGCGCGTGACCTTCGCGCAGCACACGGGGAACGGCACGCTGACCGTCTACCCGGCCAGCACCCCAGCGGGAATCCCCTTCCCGATTGCCCGGGTGTTCACGCTCTCTGGCGTGGCACGGGGTGGCGTCCGGGGCCATCATGCTCACCGGCATTGCTCCCAGCTGGTGACCTGCCTGTCCGGGCGGACGGTGGTCGTAGTCACTGACGGCAAGGACTCGGAGGAGATTGTCCTGGCTGCCGCCACTGACGGGCTGCTGGTCCCACCGGGGCTGTGGCTGACCATGACGATGCACGGGCCGGCCACCCTGGTCGCCGTGTTCTGCGACCAGCCCTACGACGAAGCCGACTACCTCCGGGACTGGGACGAGTTCCTGCGCTCTCATGCGTGAAGACGAGTATCGCCGGCTCGATGAGGTGGACGAGTCGCTCTGGTGGCTGGTCGGCCTGCGCCAGCTGACCCTTGCCCTGATTGCCCGGCATAGGCCCGGGCAGCACTTCACGCTGCTCGACGCCGGCTGCGGCACCGGGGGGATGCTGAAGCGCATCGGGGCGGCGTTCCCCCAGGCCGAGCTTCACGGCCTCGACTACGCGGCAGACGCCTGCGCCTTTGCCCGCCAGAAAACCGGGGCCGCGATCCGCTGCGGTTCCGTGCGCACCCTGCCCTATCCGGACTTAAGCTTCGACGTGCTGGTCAGTCTGGACGTGCTGAGCAGTGACAGCCTTGAACCAGGGCAGGTGATCGGCGAGTTCCGGCGTGTCCTGCGTCCCGGTGGCGTGCTGCTCCTGAACCTCCCCGCCTATCAGTGGCTATTGTCCTACCATGATCGCGCGGTCCACCAGTCGCGACGGTTCACGGCCGGTGGCGTCCGGGAGCTCCTCCAGGCTGCCCGGCTCCCGGTGCTCCAGATCAGCTACTGGAACACGTTGCTCTTCCCCCTCATGGTCCTGCGCCGTAAAATGTGGCCAGAGGGGACCGGCGAGTCTGATGTGCAGGCGCTGCCCAACCTCGCGAATGCCCTGTTCGGCGCGCCCCTCGGGCTGGAGCGTGCGCTGATCAGCTCGGGAGTAGCCCTGCCCTTTGGCGGCTCCGTCGTTAGCGTGGCGCGGAAGGAGTCCTGATGCCCGGTCTGTCAGTCGTCATTCCCGTCTTTCGCGGCGCCGAGAGCATAGGGCCGCTGGTCCACGAACTGGCGCGTCTCGAGATTGCCGGTGGCCTGGAAGTGATCCTGGTCAATGACGGGAGTCCCGATCACAGCGGGGCGGTCATCCGACGGCTGGTGGACGAGTGCCCGGCGACAGTCATCGCCGTGGATCTGGCCCGCAACTTTGGCGAGCACAACGCGGTGATGGCGGGGTACTCCGTCGCCAGCGGCGACTTCATCATCAATATCGATGACGACTTCCAGAACCCGCCAGACGAAGTGCGCCGGCTCTACGACTACGCGCGGCAGCACCCGGACCAGGACGTCATCTACACCTCCTACGCGGTGAAGAAACACAGTGGCTTGCGCAACCTGGGCAGCCGGTTCACCAATGCCGTGGCTGGTTTCCTGCTGGACAAGCCGAAGGGCCTCTACCTCTCCAGCTTTCGCTGCATCAGTGCGTTTCTGCGGGGAAGAATCCTTGAGTACCAGGGCCCCTACCCCTACATCGATGGGCTCATCCTCCAGACCACCCAGCGCATCGGCACGCTGGACGTCAGGCATAACGAGCGGACCCAGGGCTCGAGCAGTTACACCCTGCGCAAGCTGGGCCGGCTCTGGATGGCGATGTTCATCAACTTTTCAGTCATGCCCCTGCGGGTCAGCAGCCTGGTGGGCCTGGCCATCTCTCTGCTCGGCATGGCCATGGCCATTGCTGCCATCGTCGAGCGCGTCCTGGGCGACACGCCCCAGGGCTGGACCTCCCTGATGGCCGCGATCCTGGTCTTCTCCGGGGTGCAGCTGCTGATGCTGGGCCTGCTCGGCGAGTATCTGGGCCGGCTGTACCTGACAGCCACCGGCAGGCCCCAGTTCGTGGTCCGCGAAATCCGGCGGCCGGGGTCGCGGCCGGGCTAAAATAGCCCATGAAGATCCCCAAGGCCCTCCAGCCCCTCATCGACGACGGCATCATCGACGAGGTCCTCCGCCCTTTGAAAAGCGGCAAGGAAGCCTCGGTCTACATCGTGCGTTCCGGTACGACCATCCGCTGCGCCAAGGTCTACAAGGACATGGGCCAGCGCAGCTTCCAGCAGCGGGTCACCTATCAGGAAGGCCGCCAGATCAAGGGCAGCCGCCAGGCCCGGGCCAGCGCCAAGAGCACCCGTTTCGGGCGCAAGGAACAGGAAAGCGCCTGGAAGAATGCCGAGGTGGATGCCCTGTATCAGCTGGCGGGCGCCGGTGTGCGGGTCCCGGAGCCCTACGGGTACTTCAACGGCGTGCTCGTGATGGAACTGATCACCGACGCGGACGGCTTCTCCGCGCCGGGTCTTGGCGACGTGGAACTGACCCCCAAACAGGCTCGCGACTATCACACCTTCCTGATCGGCCAGATCGTCCGCATGCTCTGCGCGGGTCTGATCCACGGCGATCTCTCGGAGTACAACGTGCTGGTCGGGCCAGAGGGCCCGGTCATCATCGACCTGCCCCAGGTGGTCAGCGCCGCCGGCAACAACAATGCCCGGGTGATGCTGATCCGGGACGTAAACAACATCTCCGCCACCCTCGGCCGCTTCGCCCCTGATTTACTGCAAACCCGGTTCGGCGAGGAAATGTGGCTGCTCTTCGAGAAGGGCCTGCTGCTGCCCGAGACCGTGCTCACGGGCGTGTTCGTCGCCAACGAGTCTGCCGCGGACGTGGCCGGCACACTACTTGCCATCGAGGACGCCCGGGAAGAGGCGCTGCGCCGGCAGCTGGCCCGGGACGAGGCCAACCAGGCGTGAAGATCGAGCTGACGCTCCCGGAGTCCCGGGTCCTGGGCTGCCTGCTGGAGAAGGAAGCCACGACGCCGGAGAACTACCCGCTCTCCATCAACGCGCTGACCAACGCCTGTAACCAGAAGAGCAACCGGGACCCGGTGCTGAACCTGGGCGAAACTGAAGTGCAGCAGGTCGTCGATGCGCTGGTGAAGAAGCACCTGGTGAGCGACCGGTCCGGCTACGGCGGGCGGGTGACCAAGTACAAGCACGTGTTCTGCAACACGGAGTTCGGCCCGCTGAAGTTCTCGGAGGTCGAGCGGGCGATCCTGTGTGAGTTGCTGGTTCGCGGCCCACAAAGTCCCGGCGAGTTACGCACCCGCTGCAGTCGCATGGCGACCATCGCGGATGTGGCTGAGGTGGAGGTGGCGCTGCGGGCTCTTGGAGCCCACGACAGTGGCCCCTTCGTCGTCCGGTTGCCCCGCCAGGCTGGCACGCGGGATGCGCGCTATGCGCATCTGCTGAGTGGTGATGTGCAGGGCACTGTTGCTGAAGAGCCAGCGGATGCGCCGGGACCCGCAGTACTTCCGCGCTCAGGGCTGACCGAGCGGGTGCAGAGCCTGGAAGCTCAGGTGGAGGCGCTGCAGCGGGAAGTGGCGGAGCTCAGGGAGCGCCTGGCGATAGGCCAGAGCACTGGCGCCTGAAGCGGGACGCGTTCCAGCCCTTGAAACGCGTCCCGTTCAAACTTACTGCAGGTCGAAGCGATCGAGATTCATCACCTTCGTCCAGGCCTTGACGAAATCCCGGACCAACCTCTCATTGCCGTCGGAGGCCGCGTAGACCTCGGCCACGGCACGCAGTTCGGAGCTGGAGCCGAAGATCAGGTCCACCGGGGTGGCGGTCCACCGGAGCTTGCCGGTCTTGCGGTCGAGACCCTCGTAAAGACCCTCGGTCGTGGCGGACTTGCGCCACTTCGTCGACATATCCAGCAGATTCACGAAGAAGTCGTTACTCAAGGTCCCGGGGCGGGCGGTGAACACCCCCGCAGCGGCCTGTCCGGCATTGGCGTTCAGGCTGCGCAGGCCTCCGACCAGCACCGTCATCTGGGGAACACTCAGCGTCAGCAGGTTAGCCCGATCCACGAGCAGATCTGCGGGTGACCGGCTCTGGCCACTGCCGTAGTAGTTCCGGAACCCATCCGCCGTGGGTTCAAGGACGGCAAAGGAATTGACATCGGTCTGCTGCTGGGACGCGTCCGTACGCCCGGGCGTGAAGGGCACCTGCACCGTCTGACCCGCGCTCTTCGCTGCCTGCTCGATGGCCGCGGCGCCACCCAGTACGATCAGGTCCGCCAGCGAGACCTGCTTGCTGCCGGACTTCTTGCTGCCGGACTTCTTGCTGCCGGACTGGGCGCCGTTAAAGTCCTTCTGGATGGCCTCCAGACGCTGCGCCACCCTGGCCGTTTCCTTCGGCTCATTGACGGCCCAGTCCTTCTGGGGTGCGAGGCGAATGCGCGCCCCGTTGGCACCACCCCGGAGGTCGGTGCCCCGGAAGGTGGACGCGGACGCCCAGGCCGTCCGCACCAGTTCAGGCACCGTCAGGCCAGAAGCGAGGATCTTCGACTTCAGGGCGGCAACGTCCGCCGCATCAACCAGCGGATAGCTGACGGTTGGGACCGGATCCTGCCAGATGAGTTCCTCGCGAGGGACTTCGGCGCCCAGATAGCGGGCCCGGGGACCCATGTCCCGGTGGGTCAGCTTGAACCAGGCCTTGGCGAACGCCAGCCGGAACTCCTCCGGGTCCTCCCGGAAGCGCAGCGCGATCTTCCGGTAGGCCGGGTCGAACTTCAGCGCGAGATCCGTTGTGAACATGATCGGCGCGTGCCGCTTCGACGGATCGTGGGCGTCGGGCACCAAGTTCGCACCCTGGCCGTTCGCGGGAAGCCACTGGATCGCACCACCGGGACTCTTCGTCTGCACCCAGTCAAAGGTGAACAGGTTGTCCAGGTATTGCTGGGTCCAGGCGACCGGATTCGCCGACCACGCCCCTTCCAGGCCGCTGGTGATCGTGTCACCTGCCTTGCCGCTGCCGCACTTGTTCTGCCAGCCGAAGCCCTGCTGCTCGATACCGGCGGCGGCGGGCTCGGGCCCGACGCACTTGGACGGCACGTTCGCGCCATGGGCCTTGCCGAAGGTGTGACCGCCGGCGATGAGCGCGAGAGTCTCCTCGTCGTTCATCGCCATGCGCCCGAAGGTCTCCCGGATATCCTTGGCCGACGCCAGGGGATCCGGGTTGCCATTCGGGCCCTCGGGATTCACGTAGATCAGGCCCATCTGGACCGCAGCCAGGGGCTTCTCCAGCTGGCGGTCGCCGCTGTAGCGCTCATCGGCCAGAAACTTCTGCTCAGAACCCCAGTAAACCAGATCGGGCTCCCAGTCGTCCCTGCGGCCGCCAGCGAAGCCGAAGGTCTGAAAGCCCATCGCCTCCATGGAGACCGTCCCGGTCAGGACCAGCAGATCGCCCCAGGAAATCTTCTGCCCGTACTTCTGCTTGATCGGCCACAGAAGTCGGCGGGCCTTGTCCAGGTTGGCGTTGTCGGGCCAGCTGTTGAGCGGATCGAAGCGCAGTTGAGCGCCGCTGGCGCCCCCTCGGCCGTCACCCACCCGGTAGGTGCCGGCGCCGTGCCAGGCCATCCGGACAAAGAAAGGACCGTAGTTGCCGTAGTCCGCCGGCCACCAGTCCTGGGATGTGGTCAGGACGGTCTTGATGTCCTGCTTGACAGCCTTGAGATCGAGGGTGGCAAAGGCCTTGGCGTAGTCGAAGTCTTCGCCCAGCGGGTTGGACTCGGCCGCGTGCTGCCGGAGCGGCGCCAGGTCGAGCTGCTCAGGCCACCAGAACTGGTTGGACCGGGGCTCGCCGGCCGCGCTGAAGGCAGCCGCTGGCATCAGCAGGGGCAGCGCTGCGGCCGCGACAGCCGCCAGCAACGTCATCTGTTTCTTCTGCATGGAACTCACCTCTAGTCGTCGGAACAGCCCCCTGCAGCGACTGTAGGCCAGATTGACGATCCACCTTATGGATTGATTCGATTGAATCGATTGGTTTTATCAATCGTCACGGAGGCAGACCTCAGGCAGACCTCAGGCAGACCTCAGGCAAACCACACCGGCGTGGCCTTGAACCCCGGGGTCTTGCTCCGGGGGTCCACCTCGGTGCTGGTCAGCACGTTGGCCTCCGGGAAGTAGGCCATGACGCAGCCCCGGGCGATATCGAAGGCCCGCACCGTCACGTTCTCCATGCGGCCCTGGGCGGAGACGAGCGTCGCGGTAGCGCCGTCCTCCAAGCCGTGATCGGCGAGGTCCTCCGGGTGGGCCAGCACGGTCCAGCGGTCCGCATCGTTGCGATAGCTGTCGGTGCGCTCGTAGATCATGGAGTTGAACTGACCTTCGCTCCGCACGGTCGTCAGCGTGAGACCTGCACTACCGGCTGCCGGGGTGGGCCGACAGACAAAACGCACCCGGCCATCCGGGGTGTTGAACACGGGCTGATGCAGCAAGCGGCCGCGGATGTGAAATTCCCGCTTCGCGACGTCAATGTCGGCGAGTTCTTCCATCCCGGGCACGATGCCGGCGATGGCCTGCCGCACCGTCCGGTGCTGCTGGAACGCGGTGAAATCGATGGGACTGGCCGGCAGCAGGCGGCGCGCCAGCTCACTCAGGATAACCACCTCCGGCCGGACGTTCGGCAGGCGCGTGATGCCGCCGTCGCTCAGCCGGACGAAATTGAACATGGACTCCTGGGTGGTCGGCTGCCATTCCTCGTCCCGGGCGGTCACCGGCAGCACCAGCACTTCCCCGCCATCGTTGCCGGCCACGTGACCCCGGTTCAGGGTGGTCGTCATGAAGAGCTTGAAACCAATACGCTCCAGCGCCCCGACAGCCCAGCGGGAGTCCGGGCTCGCCTCGTAAAGATTGCCGCCCATGATCACCGCGGCATCCACCTCGCCCCGCGCCGCGGCCTTGAGGGCTGCCATGGTGTCGTAGCCCGGAGACTGAGGGAGAGTCACCCCAAAAGTCTGCTCCATGCGCTGGAGCACCTCGCTGGCGAGGACGGGCTTCACGCCCATGGTGCCGATCCCCTGGACGTTGCTGTGCCCCCGGAGGGGCAGCAGTCCCGCGCCGGGCCGGCCAAGCATGCCGCGCAACAGGGCCAGGTTGGCGATGTACTCGACGTTGTCCACGCCGTGCCGGTGGTGGGTCATGCCCATGCCCCAGGCAAACACCGCGCTCCTGGACTGCGCGTACAGGGCTGCGACCCGCTCGATGTCGGCCCGGGGCAAGCCACACCGACTCTCAATGGCAGCCCAGCTCTGGGCCTCCACGTCCGCCCGAAAGTCCGCGTGGCCCGTGGTGTAGCGCTGGATGAAATCCCGGTCCTCGGCGCCGAGGGCCAGCACGGCCTTGGCCAGCCCCTTGAACAGCGCAATGTCAGAGCCGATGCGGGGCTGCAGGTAGTCCGAGGCGATCCAGTCCCCGCCCTTCAGCATCGATGCCGGCCGCTTCGGAATGGCGAAGCGCACCAATCCGGGCTCCTTTGCCGGATTGATCATGATCACCTGCCCGCCCCGCTCCCGGCAGGCCTGCAACTGCTGGATGAAGCGCGGGTGGTTCGACGCCGGGTTCGCGCCAATGACAAAGATCAGGTCGCACTTCGCCAGGTCCTCCAGTTCCACCGTCGAGGTGCCCGTGCCAATGGTGGACTTCAGGCCCACATTGGTGGCCTGGTGGCAGTAGTAGGAGCAGTTGTTGACGTTGTTCGTGCCCCAGGCCCGGGCGAGTAGCTGGAGCACGAAGCCCGCTTCGTTGGAGGAGCGCCCGGAAGAATAGAAGAAGGCCCGGTTCGGCTCGATGCTGGCCAGCCGGGCGGCCGCGCGGTCCAGCGCCCACTCCCAGTCGACCACCCGGTAGCGGTCTGACCCCGGGTCTTTATGGAGCGGGTCGCCCAGACGCCCCAGGTGCTCCAGGTCATGGCCGTCGAGTTCCCGGAAATCCGCCAGCGGGTAGGTCAGGACGCTGGCCGGAATCGCCGCCTGGATATCCGTCGACTGGGCCTGAATGCTCTTGTTGCAGACGCTGGGGTACTCCCCCAGTTCGTTGGTCATGCCGCCCTTCTGACCGCCCATGCCCAGGCCACAGGCCTTGCAGGTGTTGCGGGAGCTTAGCGCCTTGGCCGTCTTCCGGAGCCCGGCCTGACCGGCCGTCTGCAGAGCGTAGAGAATCTTTTTGGTGCCACCGCCGATGGTCGGGCGTGTCATGGTTGCAACCTCAGCGAGTACAGATCTCCGGAAACAGCAAAAATCCGGCGGCGGGTTCGCCCGGGGGCGGGGCGGATCCAAGAACGCACCTTCCACGACGCGGCAACGCGCCATGACCTTATCCCACTTGAGTTCGCGCTGGTAGTAGATCTCCGCCTAAAGTTCCTCACCCGGCAGGCCTGAGGGCATGTGCAGGGTTGCCAGGGCGACGTTGGCCTGCGCTGCAGGCGACCCCACGGCCGACGTGACCGTGCCCACGACTTTCTTGCTGGCGTCGTTGCGGTCTTAGCAGCCGCCGCCATATTTATCTGACATGGCTTATGGTTCTTTTCTTCTTGAGGCAGAGTCTGTCGCCCCTGCGGGCCAGCGGTATGCTCTTCAGACCGTTCGCTGCCACACACCGCGCGGATGCTGGCGGGCTTCCCGCAGCGCACAAGGCGCCCCGCAATCCTCCCCGTGACGGGCTAAAATCCTGACCGGTTGTGACAAGGCCGGAGCGGCCCTTAGCGCCGATAGTGGCGGGTCTGGCGCCTGCAGTGCGGGGACTCCCCTGGGGCGCGTGGGGCATCTCTGGCGTAGAGGACCGCAGGCGTTACACAGACCTGCAAAGAGTTACCCCCCTGACAAGAACCCCTGCCCCCTGAGGCCTGGACCTCGCCGCCAGCAAGTTCGCCCTGATTTTTGAGGAGACGGCAGCTGACCGCCCTTTTTATTCGCCAGTTGATCAGGTAGATCCGTTCCAGGACCTGCCCTGCACCGGCGCTACGAGTACTATGTGCTGACCTTCTGATCCAGAGTTCAGTGTTCCAGACGCGCACAGGACCCATCCATCTCAAGACCATGAGGATGAAGCAAGAAACAGCCCTGGTGTCCGTCGCGCTGGTTCTTGGATTATTAGTGATGACCATTCCCAGCCCTCCACTCGACGCCTCCGAGGCTCAAGCCAGGAGAGAACTCCTGGTGACCGACCTCACCTCCGGCAGTACCGACCTTGGCTGGTACGTGCAGAACGACAACGTGATGGGAGGACGAAGTCAGGGCGGCTTCAAAACGGGACCAGGGGGACTGATCTTTGCTGGGAGTACGAACACGAACGGTGGCGGCTTCAGCTCGATCCGCACGCAACCCTTTCAGCTGGACTTGTCGAGCTACGACGGCATCCGTTTGGCTGTAAAGGGCGACGGCCGCCGCTACACCTGGGAATTGCAGACCACGGCGCGGTGGCGCGGCCGCCGGATCAGTTACTGGGCCGACTTCGCCACCCGGCAAGGGGAGCAGAGTACCGTCGAGATTCCCTTCTCAAGCTTTGTTCCCCAGTTCCGTGGCTACAAGCTGGATGGACCCGAGCTCGACCCGCGGGAGATCCGGGAAATGGCCCTGTACATCTATGACCAGCGGGACGGTCCTTTTGAATTGCGGCTCGACAGCGTAAGGGCGTATTCGGCTGCGGCACACTGAGAGTTGAGCACCGAGTAGCCCTGCCAGCCCCAGGCCTCGCGCCCATCCGGGTTTCGGGGGACCGCAGGCGTTACAGAGTGATACAAAGAGTTACCCCCCTGACAAGAACCCCTGCCCCCTGAGGCCTAACCTCTCCGTCAGCAAGTTCGCCCTGAATTTTGAGGAGACGGCAAATGCCCACCACCACCCACAACGAGCCCACCGGCTTCCGGTACGAGTTCGGCGACCTGCTGCTGGCCGTCACCGCCGTACTGATCGTCCTGGTCGCGGCCCCCCTCGTCCTGCTCTGAGGGGCTAACGACCAGCCCCCCGGGGTTACCGGGGCTGTCCGGAAACCGTCACCGCCGCCCACTCCCCCGGTGGCCCGTGACCACCGTGACAGCCCGCACCAAGCCCGCCACTCCCCCCCGAGCTGGCGGGCTTTTTTTAGCTACCAGTTGATCGAGTAGATCAGGTCGAGGGCCTGCTCCTCGCCGGAACTCCCTTCGATGCTGATCCGCCGGCCCAGCTTGTAGGTGGCCTTGACTGAACCCAGCTTGTCGAACACCCCGTAGCTGTAGCGGATGAACAGGTTCTTGCCCAGTTGCTCGCCGATCACCACGGCCGTGTCCCCCGTATCGGTGGTGTCGACCCCCACCTCGTCCACCTTCAGCGCCGAACTCAGCTGCTGCACCGCCGGCAGCGCCTGATTCAGTCCCAGGCTGATGGCGGCGCCGGAGACCGCCGAGCGATCCCCCGCACCCGCCGCGGACAGCGGCTTGCCGGTGGTCAGGTACGACAGCGCATCCAGCTCGCCCATGGCGGGCTCGGCAAACACCCGGGTCTCGATCCGGGACAGGCGGCCGGTGAGCAACA
>SHZI01000070.1 GCA_009692345.1 Gammaproteobacteria bacterium
CGCTGAACTGCCCGCAGGCGGCTACATCACGGCGGCTGGACTCGCTACCCAGCGCTCCAGCCTGGTGTGCTGGAACCGGCGGACAGGGGCCGCTTTATCCCCGGTGATCTCCTGGCAGGACCGGCGTAACGCGGCCTGGCTGAAGAGTCTGGCGTCCCGCGCCGACGACATTCGGGCCAGAACCGGACTGGTACTGTCGCCCCACTATGGGGCGAGCAAAATGCGCTGGTGCCTGGACCATCTGCCCGCTGTGCAGGCGGCCCGCACCACCGGCGAGTTGGTGATGGGGCCCCTGGCCAGCTTTCTCGTCTGCCGCCTGGTCGCAGGTCTGCCGCTCTTGGCAGACCCGGCCAACGCGTCCCGTACCCAGCTCTGGTCGCTGGCCACGCGGGACTGGTCACCCGAGCTTCTCGCCCTGTTTGGAATTGACCCGGGGCTTCTGCCCCGGGCGGTGACCAGCCGTTACGCTTACGGCGAGCTCGTCACACCCCTCGGCCCTGTGCCGCTCACCGTCGTGACCGGCGATCAGTCGGCGGTACCTTTTGCTTTCGGCCCGCTGGATCCGTCCGTGGCCTACCTCAATCTTGGCACCGGTGCCTTTGCCCAGCGGGCGGTCTCAGGGCAACTGCCGGACGCACCCCGGCTGCTGGTCAGCGTGGTGTGGTCGACCGCTGAGCGGGTGGACTATCTGCTGGAGGGCACGGTAAACGGTGCCGCTAGCGCGCTGGACTGGCTGGCCGCGCGGGAACAGGTGCCCCTCCCGATGCTGCTCAGCGAAGCGGATGAAGCCCGGGCGGCGAGGGAGCCGCCACCCCTCTTCATCAACGGCGTGTCCGGGCTTGGCGCGCCGTTCTGGGTGAGCACCCTGGATTCGCGCTTCATCGGGACCGGCAGTCGGGGTGCCCGGGCGGTGGCGGTCCTGGAAAGCATCGCGTTCCTTCTGCAGGCGAATCTGGAAGAAATGCGGCCCCACGGACCGGCCCTCAAAGGTCTGCTGGTGACGGGTGGCCTGTCGGTCAACGATTACCTGTGCGCGTGCCTCGGCACCCTGAGCAAGCTCCCGGTCACGCGGGCTGAAGACCCCGAAGCAACTTCGCGGGGCCTGGCACGGTTACTAGCGGGCGATGCAGCGTCGGCGTGGCCCGTGGCTCCGGGGAGGAGCCAGCTACCGGTCCGTGACGAGGCGCTCCAGCGACGCTACCGGCAGTGGCGCCAGGAACTGGAGCAGGTCCTACGCCCGTAACCGGACGATCCCAAGCCGGTCCAGATTACGCTGCAGGGCCGGTGAGACCTCATGCAGACGGCTGCGGAGGGACCAGGAGGAGTAGTTGTTGTTGGCAATATAGAGGGTGTACCTGCTCTTTCCGGGTACAGCAGCAGCTGGAACGTACGCGTCAGAGTGTCGGGGTGATCAGACTGGATCTCAGGGTGGCGACCCGCCGTAGGCTGCGAGTGCGCCCCGCAGGTCGGGGTCCGTCGGATGGAGCTTCAGTGCGTCGCGGAGGGTGGCCAGTGCCCCGGCGGGGTCTCCGGTGTCGGACTGCGCCACGCCGTAGACATAAGCGAAGCGCGCATTGCCGGCATCCAGCGCATGGGCTTTCTGCAAGGCCAGCAGCGCGTCGGTTTTGCGGCCCGCCCGGACCAGCGCCAGCCCGAGTGCGTGGTGGGCGGCTGCGGTGCCGGGGCTGATGGCGACGGCCTGGCGAAGAGTCTGCTCCGCACTCACCTCGTCCCCGGCAGAACGTTGCGCATCGGCGAGGTTCAGGGCTGCCTGCACGAAGGTCGGATCCCGGTCGAGGGCAGCGCGATATGCCGCAATGGCTTCCTGGACGTTACCCCGCTCGAACTGCAGCGTGCCGAGACTGCTCAGGGCCTCCGGTCGGTCGGCATTGAAGCGCTGCCCGGCGCTCCACTCATCCAGGGCTGCGGTGAACCTGCCCCGCTCGTCGGGCAGGAGCCGGCTCTCAGGCTCCCCAGCGAGGGAGCGCGCCGCTGCCATGCGCACCAGCCTCACCGGGTCGCCGAGCAGAGGACTGAGCTGCTCCGCCCGGAGGCCCGGATCAGCACTCGATAAAGCCTCGGCGGCCGTGGCCCGCACGAGCGCGTCCGGATCCGCAAGGGCCCGCTGAATTCCGGAGACCGTCGCCGGCGAGAGATAGCCCTGCGCGCGGGCGATGGCACTGGCCCGGACGAGGGCTGGTTGCGCCGGATCGGCGCTCAGACTGAGCAAGGCCGGAGCCGCAGACGGATCACCATCTTCTGCAGCCGCGAAGGCCTCCCCAAAGCCCTGAAAACCGGGCTTGCGCTCCGGGTACCAGCCGGCCAGAACGTCAGCTGCCCACTGGGAATTGCGCTCGCCGTGACAGGCATTGCAGGCATTGGGGGTGCCGAGCGCCACGCTCCGGTCCGGCCGGGGGATCCGCAGGGAGTGATCGTGGCGGGCATCGACGCCCATATAGATGGTGGTTGGCATGTGGCAGGCGGCGCACTCGGCGCCCTTCGAGCCAGGCTCATGGTGATGATGGGCCGTCGTGTCGAAGACCGCTGGCACATGGCACTGGGCGCAAACCCCGTTACCCGGGACCCGAAGCTGCTCGGTGTGGGGGTCGTGGCAATCCGCACAGGTGACGCCCGCCGCGTGCATGCGGCTCTGGACAAAGGAGCCCCAGGTATAGACCTCGTCGCGCTGCTGCCCGTCCGGATAATAGAGGTCCGGCTCCAGCAGCGCTGGCCGAAACGCATCGAGCCAGTTGTCGCCCGCGTGGATCACATCAGAGTACTGGCCCCGGCGGGCATGGCAGCGGGCACAGGTCTCGATCTCGCGGGAACTGGTCCGCGGCGCAGAACGGACCGCCGTGCCGGGGCTTCCCGCCTTACCGTGCGCCCAGGCAATGCCCTCCCTTTCATCAAGGCGGTTACTGAGGCCCAGCGTTGCCTCCAGGCCCTGCCAGCCCTCCTTCCGGCCAGCCCAGGTCAGGTGATTGGATGCGGGCCCGTGACAGGCCTCGCAGCCCACGCTGATCTCTGACCAGGTCGTGGCATAGCCACCCGTCGCCGCGTCGAAGTTCTTGCGCAGGTTGGTCGAGTGGCAGTCGGCGCACTGGTAGTTCCAGGTCTGGTCGATGCCGGTCCAGTGGAGGGGATTGCCGGCCTTTAGCCCCTGACCCGGGTAGAGGTGGAACCAGCGTTGACCGCCAAGAGCCGGGGGCCGGGTGTCAAAGGCGACGCCCAGTGACTGCAGGCGACCGTCGCGAAATGGCACAAGGTACTGCTGGAGCGGATACAGGCCGAAGGTGTGGGTCACCTCGAAATCAGTGGACTTGCCGTCCGGCCCATCAGTGTTCACGAAGTACCGGCCATCACGGCGAAAGAAGCGACTGGTGGTCTGGCCTTCGGTGTAGACGGTGCCGTCGAACGGGCCAAGCACCGCTTCGCCGCCGGCAGGCAGCATCGCCAGCGCGTGCTGGGATGCCTGCCACTGGGCGTACGCTTGCGCATGGCACCCCGCACAGCTGCTTGAACCGGCAAAGACCGGCGTAGGGGCCGGCGCGACAGTTGTCGGACTGCGGCCCGCGAACCACCCGCCGGCGGTCGCTGCAAGGATCAGGGTTACGACGCCGGCGGGGAACAGGGAACGGCTGGTACTCATGCCATCTGAGTCACGGGCTCCAAGCAGCGACTACCACGTGCCTTGCCAGAAGTTTCGGCTGGCGATCAGCCACCAGCAGGCCCCGCCTTTTTCCTGGGCAGGTAGAGATCGATAAGCGTTCCCTCAAACGCTTCCGCCGCAAAGGCCACCGTCTCCGACAAGGTCGGGTGAGGATGAATCGTGAGCCCGATATCAGCGGCATCACACCCCATCTCGATCGCGAGGCAGACCTCACCGATCAACTCACCGGCATTCGGTCCGACAATGCCCGCACCGATCACGCGGTGGGTATCTGGATCAAAGAGAACCTTCGTAATCCCCTCGTCCCGGTTGGTTCCCAGGGAGCGGCCGCTGGCAGCCCAGGGAAACGTACCCTTGCCGTAGGTAATGCCCTGCGCCCTGGCCTCCGCTTCCGTCACGCCGACCCAGGCGACCTCGGGATCCGTGTAGGCCACGGACGGAATCACGCGGGCATCGAAGGCCACCTTCATGCCAGCCGCGACCTCGGCAGCCACCCGCCCCTCGTGATTGGCCTTATGGGCCAGCATCGGCTGGCCGACGATATCGCCAACAGCGAAGATATGCGGGACATTGGTGCGCATCTGTTTGTCCACGGGGATGAAGCCCCGGGCATCCACGTTCACGCCTGCATTCTCCGCGCCAAGTCGCTTGCCATTGGGCGACCGGCCCACCGACATCAGGACACAGTCGAAGGTCTGGGTGCCGGTTGTCTTGCCCTCGAAGGTCACGTGCAGTCCATCAACTGCCGGCTCGATCACCACCACCTTCGTGCCCAGCAGGATCTGCGCATAGCGTTTGGCGATCCGCTTCTGCAGGGGGCGTACCAGATCCGGATCGGTGCCGGGCATCAGGGTGTCGGTCAGTTCGACGACGGACACCTTTGAGCCGAGGGCGTCGTAGACCGTCGCCAGCTCAAGGCCAATGATTCCGCCACCGATGACCAGCATGTTCTGAGGAATGGTCCGGAGTTCCAGCGCGCCGGTGGAGTCGATGATCCGGGGATCATCAGGGAAGCCAGGCAACCGCACCGGCCCGGAGCCTGCGGCAATGACGCAGGTCCTGAAGGACAGTACCTGCCTCGTTGTGCCGTTGGTAACTTCCAGGTGGTGCGGCGAAAGGAAGCGGCCGGTGCCTGTAACCACCTCGACCTTGCGCTGCTTGGCCAGGCTGGCGAGACCCCCGGTCAGCTTCCCCACAACCTGGTCCTTCCAGCCGCGCAGGCGGTCAAGATCGATCTGCGGCGGCCCGAATGCAACACCACACTCGGCCATGGATTCCGCCTCATCGATGACCTTCGCGGCGTGGAGCAGTGCCTTCGAGGGAATGCAGCCCACGTTCAGGCAGACGCCACCGAGAACCGGCCAGCGTTCGACCAGAGTGACCTTGAGGCCGAGGTCGGCAGCCCGGAAGGCAGCAGGGTAGCCACCTGGGCCAGCGCCAAGGACCAGGAGATCAGTCTCAAGATCAGTGGGGCCTGTGTACCCGAGCGCCGGGAGTTGCCCCGCCGCCGATGCGGGGGGCGCGGACTTGCCCGGCGGCGGTGCTTCGCCGGAAGAGGACGGGGTCACGGGCGTCGGCGCCGTTGGCAACTCGGTCACTGCAGCTTCAAGCCGCACGATCAGCGTCCCCTCACTGACCTTCGCGCCAACCTGGACCAGTACTTCCCGGACCGTGCCGCCCACCGGTGCAGGGACTTCCATCGCCGCCTTGTCCGTCTCCACGGTAATCAGCGGCGCTTCGGCCCCCACTGCATCGCCGGGCTTCACGTGCACCTCAATGATCTCGACGTCCTTGAACTCGCCGAGATTCGGCACCTTCACTTCGAGCAGTGCCATGGCAGGCTAGATCCCGTGACTAAACATGAAGAAGCTGGTCCACGTCGGCCAGCAGGCCGACGAGAACGGTCGAGAACCGGACGCCGGTGGCGCCGTCGATCACCCGGTGATCATAGGACAGGGAAAGCGGTACGAGGAAGCGCGGCACGAACCGGTCCTTGTCCCACACCGGCTTGGTCTGCGCCCGGCCGATACCAAGGATCGCCACCTCCGGCGCGTTGATGAGGGGCGTGAAGTACGTCCCGCCAATGCCACCCAGGCTGGACAGGGTGAAGGTTCCGCCCTGCATCTCTGCCGCGCCGAGTTTGCCCGCCCGGGCCTTCTCGGAAAGCGTGGCCAGCTCCCGGGCAAGCGTAAACAGATCCTTCTGATCAGCATCCCGAATCACCGGAACGACCAGCCCCTGGGGCGTATCCGCAGCAAAACCGATATGCCAGTACTTCTTGTGCACCAGGCCTGCGCCATCCTCAGTCAACGACGCATTGAAATCAGGGAACTGCCGGAGGGCAAGCACAGCCGCCCGAATGAAGAATGCGAGGGGCGTCAGCTTGACGCCCGCCTTCTCCGCTTCGGCCTTCAGCGCTTTGCGCTTCTCCTCAAGGGCGGTTATGTCGGCCTCGTCCTGCTGCGTGACATGGGGAATATTGAGCCAGGCTGCCTGGAGGCGCGGGCCGGAGATCTTGCGCACACGGGACAGGGGGCTGATCTCGATGGGCCCGAACTTCGCGTAATCAACCACCGGTACCTTTGGCAGTGAAGGCCCCGCGCTGGTGGAACCGGTCATCACGGACTTGACGAAGGCCTTGACGTCGTCGATGACGACACGGTTCTTCTGGCCAGAGCCTTTGATGCGGCCGAGATCGACGCCTAGTTCTCTCGCAAATTTCCTGACCGAAGGACTGGCGTGGGCCTGCGTGAAGGTGGCTTCGTTGATGGGTGGGAGATGCCGCGCCTGCGGCGCGGCGGCCGACGGCTTTTGGGGCGGCGAAGACGCCGCGCCAAAAGACGCGGCTTCCCTGGGAGAGGGAGAAGAAGCCGACGGTTTCGGGCTTGCCGAAACCGTCGGCCCCCGGCCGTCTGCGGCCGGGATTCTGGACGCTGCCACCTCTTCGGCAGCGTCTAATACAAGGATCAGGTCCCCCTTCGACACCCTCCCCCCAGGCGCCACCCGCACCTCGATCACGGTGCCGGCCGCAGGCGATGGCACTTCCATCACCGCCTTGTCGGTCTCGAGGGTCAGGAGGGCCTGTTCGGCGCCCACCTGGTCGCCAACTTTCACCAGCAGTTCCATAATCTCGACGTTCTTGAACTCGCCAAGGTCGGGAACCGTGATTTCACGTCGCGCCATGCGGAACTTTCAGGCCCTTACGGGCCTAGACTGTAACCGGGTTGGGTTTTGCAGGATCGATGCCCAGCGTCGTTATCGCCTGCACGACCGTCCGGGGATCCAGGGAACCGTCGTCGGCCAGAGCCTTCAGCGCGGCGACGACGATGTAGCGGCGATCCACTTCAAAGAAGTCGCGCAGCGCAGCCCGGGAATCACTGCGGCCGTAGCCGTCAGTCCCGAGGACGGCGTACCGGCCGGGAATCCAGGGGCGAATCTGATCAGCGACGATGCGCATGTAGTCCGTGGCTGCAATGAACGGGCCACCGACAGCGGCGAAACTGCGGTCCAGGTAAGACTTGCGTGGCGGCTGATCCGGGTGGAGCAGGTTCCAGCGCTCGCAGTCGAGGCCGTCCCGCCGCAACTCGCTGAAGCTCGTGACGCTCCAGACATCCGCAGGAACGTTGTAGTCCTTCTCCAGCATCTCGGCAGCCGCCATGACCTCCCGGAGGATGGTGCCGGCGCCAAGGAGCTGCACGCGAACCTTGCCCAGGCCACCCGCCGACAGACGGTACATGCCATGCAGGATCCCGTCCTTCACGCCCTCGGGCATGGCGGGCTGGGCATAATTTTCGTTCATCAGGGTGATGTAGTAGAAGATCCGCTCCTGCTTCTCGTACATCCGCCGCAGGCCGTCCTGAATGATCACGGCGAGTTCGTAGCCAAAGGCGGGGTCGTAGGCCACGCAGTTCGGAATGGTGGAGGCGGCCAGGTGGCTGTGACCGTCCTGGTGTTGCAGACCCTCCCCAGCCAGCGTGGTCCGGCCCGCCGTGGCGCCCAGCAGGAAGCCCTTGGCCTGCATATCCCCACCAGCCCAGATGAAATCGCCGATCCGCTGGAAGCCAAACATCGAATAGAAGATGTAGAAGGGAATCATGTGCACGCCGTGATTGGCGTAGGACGTCGCCGCGGCTAGCCAGGAGCAGAAGGCGCCGCCCTCGTTGATGCCCTCCTCCAGGATCTGGCCCTGCTGGTGCTCCCGGTAGTACATGAGTTGCTCGGCATCCTGGGGCGTATAAAGCTGGCCGACCGAGGAGTAAATGCCGATCTGACGGAACATGCCTTCCATGCCAAAGGTGCGGGCCTCATCCGGCACGATGGGCACAATGTTCCTGCCGATATTCGGGTCCCGCACGAGAGTCGTCAGGAGGCGGACGAACACCATCGTGGTGGAGGCGGCGCGCTCACCGCTGCCTTCAAGCTGCGCGCGGAAGGCGTCGAGACCGGGCACGGTCAGTGGTTGGGTATTGGGCTTGCGGGCTGGCAGGAAGCCACCGAGCTGCTTCCGGCGTTCCTGCAGATAGCGAATGTCCTCGCTGTCCGGCTTGGGCCGGTAGTAAGGCACACCCTCAATGTCGGCGTCCGAGATCGGAATGTTGAACCGGTCGCGAAAAGCCTTCAGGTCGTCCACATCCAGCTTCTTGGCCTGGTGGGCCGTCATCTGGCCCTCGCCAGCCTCGCCCATGCCGTAGCCCTTCACCGTCTTGGCCAGGATGACGACGGGCCTGCCATCCTGCTTCATCGCCCGGGCATAGGCCGCGTAAACCTTGATGGCGTCGAGGCCGCCCCGGTTAAGGCGCCAGACCTCGTCATCGGACAGGTTGGCCACCATCTCCTTGAGCTCGGGGTACTTGCCGAAAAAGTGCTCCCGCGTATGGGCACCGCCGCCCGCCTTGAAATTCTGATACTCGCCGTCGACTGCCTCTTCCATGCGGCGCCGAAGTAGCCCGCTGGTGTCCTGAGCCAGCAGCGGGTCCCAGCGGGAGCCCCAGAGCACCTTGATCACCGCCCAGCCTGCGCCACGGAAGGCAGCTTCAAGCTCCTGGATGATCTTGCCGTTGCCCCGGACGGGCCCGTCGAGTCGCTGCAGGTTGCAGTTAATGACAAAAATGAGGTTATCGAGCTTCTCCCGCACCGGCATGGTGATGGCGCCCATCGATTCGGGTTCGTCCATCTCGCCATCGCCGAGGAAGCACCAGACCTTGCGGTTGCCGGAGTCGAGGATTCCCCGATGCTCCAGGTACTTCATGAAGCGGGCCTGATAGATGGCCATCATCGGACCCAGGCCCATGGAGACCGTGGGAAACTGCCAGAAGTCCGGCATCAGCCAGGGGTGCGGATAGGAGGACAGGCCCTTGCCCTTGCCTGCTACCTCCTGCCGGAAATGATCAAGATGCTCTTCGGTCAGACGGCCTTCAAGATAGGCACGGGCATAGATCCCCGGGGAGGAATGGCCCTGGATGTAGACCAGGTCCCCGGCAAACTCGTCGGTAACGGCCCGCCAGAAATGATTGAACCCGACTTCGTAGAGCACTGCCGCCGAGGCGTAGGTGGCGATGTGGCCGCCGTACTCGGAACTCTGCCGGTTGGCCTGAACCACCATGGCCATGGCGTTCCAGCGGATGTAGGCCTCGAGGCGCTGCTCTATGGCCCGGTCGCCGGGATACTCCGGCTGCTGCCAGAGAGGAATCGTGTTGAGGTAGGCGGTGTTGGGCCGAAATGGGAGGTAGGCGCCGGAACGCCGGGCGTGATCCACCATCTGGTTCAGCAGGAACTGTGCACGCTCCGGGCCGCTGGCCCGCAGGACGGAGTCTATCGACTCAACCCACTCAAGGGTCTCCTCAGGGTCATGGTCAGGGTCAGGGTCATGGTCAGGGTCATGGTCGGGATCCTGACCCGGGAACTGTCCCCCTGTCTGCGAACCGGGCGTGCTGGAATCGGCCACTGTAGCTCCGCTGATGCTGGACGACATGCCCTATACTGAGGGGCCCAAAAGAACCACCAGGCAAGCGCGGCGGCCCCAAATGATCGAGGTTTCACGGAGACGGGTCAAGCCAGCGAGTGGTCACGCACTCCTGCCAGCCCCATCGGGCCTGAAGCTGATCCACGTGCCCGGCCGGGTGACCAGATCACTGCTGGACCGGCTGGACGAAGTCATCGTCGTCGCACCGCACCGGATTCCCGCCCGCCTGTGGCGGGATCTGCCGGGACTGAAACCGCTGCGGGCCGTCCATAAAAGGCTTGGCACGGAGGGCGCGGGTCGCGCGCTGCGAGGCGCAATTGGAACGCGCACCGGAGTCACGTTCGGTGCTCTGCCCGCCACCCTCAAGAAGGCCAAGGGTGGTCTGCCAACGCCCTTCGCGCTGCTGCAGTTCGCGGGCCAGCTCGTGGCGGCTGCCCTGACGGATGACCCCCGCTCGGTTGGTATCCTCGTCCAGGGCTTTGGCGCGGAGGATGCGCAACGCCTGACGACGGCACTGCTGCTGGCACTGGGTGCGCGGGCCTGGAAGGGGCCGGCATTCCAGAAAAAGGCCCAGACCGCGACGCTCAGATCCGTCCACCTCCTTGGCCGCGGGGCACCGCTGGATACGGCGCGTACCCTGGCCGAGATCGACGGCGCTAACCTCGTCCGCTGGCTAACCGCCCTGCCCGCCAACAAGCTCTCCGCCTCCGCCTACCGGGAAGTGTTGACCACGCTGGCCGACCGGCACGGCTGGGAGTTCGAGTGGCTGGGTGAAGCGCAACTACGCAAACTGAATGCGGGCGCCTTCCTGGCAGTCGCTCAGGGGAACGCCACGCCCGACGCCGGCATTGCCCACCTGCGTTACCGCCCCCGGGGAGTAAAGCCCGGGCAAGTGGCTCCCGATGTGGCTCTGGTCGGGAAAGGCATCATCTTCGATACCGGTGGGACGAACCTGAAGACGGCCCCGCACATGCTCGACATGCACATCGACATGGCGGGCAGCGCGGTGGCGCTGGCCGTGCTGCAGGCGCTGACGCAGCTCAAGGTGGCGGTCAACGTCGATTGCTGGCTGGCGATCAGCGAGAACCGGACGGGTCCCGCGGCCTACAAGCAACGGGACGTGGTCACGGCGAGCAATGGCGTCACCGTCGAAATCATGCACACGGACGCCGAAGGGCGCATGGTGCTGGCCGACACGCTGGCCCTGGCCGGGCGGGAGAAGCCGGCCCTGATGCTCGACTATGCCACCCTGACCGGCGCCTGCGTCTATGCCCTCTCCGAGCGCTACAGCGGGGTCTTCACCAATCGGGAAGCCCTCAATGAACTGCTGGTGCGCACGGGCCGGGAATCCGGCGAACGCGTATGGCCATTCCCCAATGATCCGGACTTTGACGACGATCTGAAATCGAAGGTCGCGGATGTTGCCCAGTGTTCCTCGTCGGGGGAAGCAGACCAGATCCTCGCGGCGCGCTTTCTCCAGAGATTCGTCCCGGAGACTACGCCCTGGATTCACCTGGACCTGGCAGCCGTCCTGCGCAAGGATGGCCTTGCGCACATGCCCGGTGGCCTGACGGGATTCGGCGTGCGCTACACGCTTGCCCTGCTCCTGGATCACGCGACCGAACTGAAGCAGCTGGCGAAATGACGGAGACCGCACGTCCGCCGTCACTCATGAGCCGGCGCTTTCGGGGGTTTCTGCCCGTCGTGGTGGACTTCGAGACCGGCGGTTTCAACTGCAAGACCGACGCGCTGCTGGAAATGGCGGCCGTGCTCCTGAAGATGGACGATAACGGCATTCTTTCCAGGGATGAGACCGTCCACTGCCATGTAAAGCCCTTTGCAGGCGCCAACCTGGAGCCGGCCGCCTTGCAGGTGACGGGAATCGACCCCTGGCACCCGCTGCGCTTTGCCATCGCGGAGCGCGAGGCCCTGCAGCACGTGTTCAAGCCGGTGCGGGAGGCCATGAAGGCCGTGGACTGTACCCGCGCCATTATGGTGGCCCACAACGCCCACTTCGACCTGGGGTTCCTCAACGAGGCCATCGCCCGAACCGGCGTCAAGCGGAGCCCGTTTCACCCCTTCAGCGTGCTCGACACGGCCACCCTCTGCGGCGTTGGGTATGGCCAGACGGTGCTCGCCCAGGCCGCGCTCGCGGCGGGTATGACCTGGGACTCGTCCCGGGCCCATTCAGCGATCTACGACGCGGAACTTACCGCCGATCTCTTCTGCGCGATCGTTAATCGGTTCAAATCGCTCTACGATTCCGCTATCCTCTCCGCACCTCCGGCAACACTGCAATTACAGGGGACAATGCCATGAATCCACTAAAGAGCGTTTCGGGCGCACTCATCACGGGCGTCATCCTGATGGTGGTCATCAGCCTGCTGCTGCCGGCCAGCGCGGATGTCGCCGTCAGCCTTGCCAGCCTCGACCGCTGGCTGCACAGCGTGTCGGGCATATTCTGGGTGGGCCTCCTGTATTACTTCAATGTGGTGCAGATTCCCGGACTGGCCGCGGGTCTGGCCGACCAGGGCGGTCCGGGGAACGCCGGCATCGTCAAGTACATCGCCCCGCGGGCGCTGCTCTGGTTCCGGTGGGGCGCGGTGGTCACTGTGGTGAGCGGGGTCCTCCTGATGGAGTTCACCTACGGCGGTGGTGGCCTGATGAAGGGCCTGCTGTTCCGGGAAGGCTTCGCGACGATCGGCGTCGGCGCCTGGCTGGGCATCATCATGCTGTTCAATGTCTGGGTCTTCATCTGGCCGAACCAGAAGAAGGTCATCGGGGTGGTTCCCGCCACCGACGACGAGAAGGCTAAGGCCCGGGCGACAGCCACGATGGTCTCCCGGATCAACTTTATCCTCTCGATCCCGATGCTGATGGCCATGGGCGGCCAGTCCCACGGCCTCCCGTTCTGATTCAGAAAAGGTACCG
>SHZI01000071.1 GCA_009692345.1 Gammaproteobacteria bacterium
ACGATGAGCGCATCCAGACCCTGGGCATAGATCGAGGCGAGGTCCTCGTAGTGCCCGGCAATATAGGCCTGGGTGGCCGCGCTGCGGGGCAGCCCGTCGACCGTAAAGCAATGCACGTAAAACTGGGCAATCTGGTTGGAGCCGCCCACCAGGCGTATGAACTGCTGTTCGGTCAGCTGAAACGCCGCATCGGGCATCAGGTTGAGCAGGCCCACGTGCAGCGCCCGGATATCCTGGCGCTGGGCATCCTGTAACGAGAGAACCGTCAGCCCCTGGCGACGCAGGTCGCTGAAGGTGGGGAGCTGGGAGTGTTCAACGATGGGCATGAAGTGATTGTGCCTACTTAATCACCCCTCCGGTCGACACGACCAAGTTCCCAGCCAATAGCCGCACATTGGCAACTTGCATCCCCCGGCCGTGACTGCTATCAAGACTCATATGATTCGCAGTCTCAACCGTATCGGCGAAAGCGGCCCATCTCCGCGCCAGCGGTTTAGCGTCCTGCTCGCCGCGCTCCTGCTGACGGTCCTGCAGGTAGTGGCCGTGAGCCACCTCATCAGCCACTCCGCCAGCGGCGATACGGGCCACTGCGAATTTTGCCTCCACGCAGTGCATGGCGGCGATGCGCTGGTCGCGGCTGCGACTCCACCACCGGCATTCCACGCCCTCATCGGCCGGCTGACTGTCCTCCCCGAACGGCAGATGTCATCCCGGACGCCCACCGTCTGCCGCGCCCGCGGTCCGCCCTCCGTCGCCTGATCTGTCGGCCCCGAGCCGATGCCAAGAAGCGCCTGCCCTGGCTCGCTGCCAGGGGTGGATCTGTTCTTTCTGGCATCGCGCAACCTCAGACCATGACGGAGAACACACATGCGTATGCACCTGGCCCCCGCGGCCTTGCCACTATTGCTACTTATGACGCCCGCGTTTGCGGGCCCGCCGGATCCCCGGGAAGTCGTTGTTACGGCAACACCGTTGCGCGGCAGCCCCCTGGAGACCGCTCAACCGGCCATCGTGCTGGCCGGGGATGAACTCCTGAAGTCCATCGACAAGAGCCTCGGTGAAACGCTGGAAAAGCAGCTCGGCATCACGGGAACCTACTTCGGCCCGATCGCCAGCCGGCCGGTAATCCGGGGCCTCAGTAACCAGCGTGTCCAAGTACTTGAGGACAGCATCGCCTCACTGGATGTCTCCGCGCTCAGCGAAGACCACAGCGTGACCGTCGATCCCCTCGTCGCCCGCAGCATCGAGGTCGTCAAGGGACCCGGGACACTGCTCTATGGCAACGCTGCGGTCGGCGGCGTGGTCAACGTGCTGACCAACCGCATTCCCGAAACCCGGCTGCAGGAGCCCTTCGAGGGCGCGATCGAGTTGCGGGGCGACACCGTGTCAGACCAGCGGTCCGGCGCCCTGCGCCTGGATGGCCAGGTGGGCGATTTTGCCCTGCACGCCGATGGCTTCAGCCGTGACAGCGACAATATCGACATTCCTGGAAATGCCCTGTCGGACCGGCTCGTAACCCAGCTTGAGGAGAGTGGCGAGGGAGTCCCGACCAACTCCAATGGCGAGCTGTACGGCAGCGACGGTGAGACGGATGGCTGGTCAGTCGGCGGCTCCTACCTGGTAGGTGATCGGGGCTACCTCGGGGCGTCAGCCACCCGCTATGACGCCAACTACGGCACGCCGGGCCCGGAATCCCAGCCGGACGGCAGCAGTGTCCGTATCGACATGGAACAGCGACGCTATGACCTGAGTGGTGGCCTCGCGAATCCATTCACCGGCATCAACGCCGTACGTCTGCGCGCTGGTCACAGCGACTACACGCATACGGAATTCGAACCAGATGGTGCTGCGGGTACCAGATTCAGCCAGGATGCCAGCGAGTTCAGGCTGGCATTCGACCATGCCCCAATTGCAGGCTGGCGCGGCACCTTCGGCGCCCAGTACATCGATGTCGATTTCAAGGCCGCGGGTGAGGAAGCCTTCATTCCGCCCTCGAAGACTGAGAACCTGGGGCTGTTTCTGTTCGAGGAACGCCCGATCGGCGCCGTCAACCTGCAGGTTGGCATCCGGTACGAGGACCAGAGCATCAATCCGGAGCCCGGGCTCGCACTGCCCGACTACGACGACGATAGCTGGACCGGGTCTACCGGCACGGTCTGGGAGTTTGCGCCGGATTACTCGGCGGCACTCAACTACACTTACGCCCAGCGTCATCCGACCGCCACGGAGCTGTATGCCGACGGCGCCCATGTCGCGCTGGCCCGCTTCGAGATCGGGGATCCGTCGCTGAAGAAGGAGTCAACGAACACGGTGGATCTTGCCCTGCGCAAGTACGCCGGGGAAGTACAGTTCCTGGTCTCGGCGTTCTACAGTGACTACAGTGACTTTATCCGCCCGCAGCCGACGGGCGAGTTTGCCGGCGAGGAAGAGCCGTTTCCGGTCGTGCAGTACGTCGGGGAGGACGCGGAGTTCTACGGTGCCGAGGCGGAGGTCTCGTTTCCGTTGCTGGACGAGGACGTGAACAATCTCAGGCTCCGGCTCCTCACCGACTACGTCCGCGGCAAGCTGGCCAACGGTGGCGGCAACGTGCCGCTGATGCCACCGTGGCGGGTTGGTGCGCAGCTCGACTACACCCGGGGCGGCTGGCAGGCCGGCCTTGAGGCCTTCAGGTATGACAGCCAGGACAAGGTTGCCACGAACGAGTTGCAGACAGACGGTTACACGATGATCGGCGCCAACCTGGGCTATCGCCTGCCAACCTCACTCGGCTCGCTGCTCCTGTTCCTGCAGGGCTCTAACCTTGCGAACGAGGAAGCGCGGCGCTCCACCTCACCCGTGAAGGACTATGCGCCACTCCCCGGCGTGTCTGTTCTGGCCGGAGCGAAGATTGAGTTCTGACCCCGCGCTGGGTCAGAGATAGGCAAAGAGGAATACGAGCCCGCCGAGAAGGCCAAGCCGCTCTGGCCATTTCGGCGGGCTCAACGTCCGACTCAACGTCGGTGTCTCATGCTCGTGGCTGGCGACCCCGTGCAGGACAACGTGGAAGATCGAGCCGGCAACGAAGGCCTGGAACCAGGCGACGCCGGGGCCCGTCAACAATGCCAGCGCCGGTTCGCCGATCAGGTAACCGAGCACCGTCCCGCCGATCAGCAGAAGGAGCACAGCGCCGGCTGCCCGCCGGCCGAAGGCAGGAGCCAGCAGAAACCACAACGCGATGCCCTTGGGCATGTTGTGCAGCACGACGGCGAGACCCTGCTGCTCCTCCAGGGAATGGGCCTCGTGGCCCGCAGAGGCAGCACCCATCAGGACCAGGCCATCGAGCATACAGTGCGCCAGCAGGCCCAGGGCGCCAAGAGCCAGGAATGCCATGTGCTCCCGATGGGCGCCATCGTGGAACAGCCGCTCGACGAGCAGCGGGAAGCCGAGCCCCAGTGCGGCGAAGACCCACGCCGCCGGCCCGCCGGTGGCCATGGCTTCCGGCAGGATGCCGAACAGGAACAGGCCGGCGATGGTGATGAAGGCAAAACCGTCGAGGAATGCGCTTGTGCGGCTGCCCAGCCTCCCGAGTTCGAACAGGAGTGGGCCGGATAACAGGGCGAGGATGGCGGCCAGCAGAAGCATGCCGGGATGCTAACGCGAATCCTCCGTTTCGCGAGCAGCAATCCTGTACCACGCCAACTGTTTGGGACCCGGGCAGCAGGAAGTGTTCTTCCTTCCGCCCAACCGGCAAGGCTGCAATGCTCCCGACCGCGAAGACTGTCCAAGAAAGCGAGGCCACCTCTCAGAGCGGAGCATTCTGGCCACACAGGACCTTATAAGTGCCTGAAGTTATTGGTGGTGATGGGTAGAGTTGAACTACCGACCTCAGCATTATGAGGGCGACTTTTCAATTTTAACCCGTTGTTTTAATGAGCGTTCGAGCGCGGACGTTCGTTGGCAACTGCACGACTGCGCATGACGGAGTGGGACTGAACCACACAATTCCCACACAGTATTCGGCGAGCTAGAGAGCAATCAGCGGACTGCAGATCGATCAGAACCTCGTGCGGCGGAATAGCGCTTGATAGACAGCCCGCGTGCGCGCTTGCGCGCCTGGGCCAGATCGTAAGCCGTCTGTAACGCGAGCCAGGCCTCGGCACTCCCACCAAAGGCCTTGTCGAGGCGGATGGCCATGTCCGACGAAATTCCGGCCTTGCCGTTCACGACGTTATTGAGCGCCTGCCTCGTCACCTCGAGCACCTTGGCCGCCTCAGTGACCGACAGCTCCAGGGGCTCCAGGCAGTCGTAGCGAATCGACAGCCCCGGGTGCGGTGGTTCCTTCATGGCCATACAGAATTCCTCCTCGAGTAATCAGTGATAGTCGACAAGATCCACGTCGATGACATCGGCACCGCGGAACCTGAAAATGATCCGCCAGTTGGCGGAGACCCAGACGGACCAGAAGCCCTTCAGTTCGCCCTTCAACGGATGCAGCCGCCAGCCGGGGAGGTTCACCTGCTCCGGCACCTGCGCCACGTCGAGCCGCGCCAGAATTCGCAGGGCCTTCGGCACGAGCGACGCCGAAATGCCCTTTGCGTTGCCCTGCTCATAGAGCCGGGACAAACCCTTGTGGCGGAAACTGCGGATCAAAAGAAGGCTCGCCGGCCAGATCAGCAACACTTTATAGTGACAAGTGTCGCTTGTCCATTGTGGGATCATTCCCCACAGTGCTACGCCAGGGTACGCCCGTGGCGGAAGCCGAGAGAGACGATAAGTATTTGTATTAGAGGAGATAAGTGGTGGTGATGGGTAGAGTTGAACTACCGACCTCAGCATTATGAGGGCGACTGGTCAAATCTAACCCATTGTTTTAGTAAGCGTTCGAGCGCGGACGTTCGTTGGCAACTGCACGACTGCGCACAACCATGCACAACCGAACCACACAATTTCCACACAGTCTCAGACCACGGTAGTACACGCCTGTGTATCGGAGCCGGGCACTCCTACCCCGCTCTCCAGCCACCCAAATTGCGCAGGAGCGCGGTAGGTCTTGACCCTTGTAGTCAGCGCCCAACGTAGGTAAACGGTGCCTGTGAGCCTCGGGTGAAGTAGCTGGCTACGGACCGATCCACGTAGCGCCGTCGTATTGGGTCTGGAGCCACCTTGCCCGTGAACTCCCACCGCCCGGGAACCCTCAGGTTGTTTCGGGTCTTGTACTTGGTGGACCCGGCGGGGACCCATTGGCTAATCTCATAGACTTCACGGACGACGCCCTCGAAGACAGCAAGGGCGTACTTGGCATTGCTGGCCCGCTCGGGGTTCAGCCGCCAGATACCCCGGGTGATCTCGTAGAGAGCCTGAGCCGACATGCCGTGCTGGTAGAGCTGATTCACCCGGATCAGAATCACTAGGTCCCGCACCTTGACCGGGCGGGCCGCGTAATAAGCCACCAGTTGCCTCAGGGGCATTCGGCCAAGCTCGACGCTCCGCCAGCCTCGGACCGCATTGGACAAGCTGCTAAGGCCCAGCAAGTCGATCACGGCGGCCTCAACACGTAAGGCCGTCTCCGCGTCAGCCAGTCCGTGAGCAAGGATGTCGATCCGTGGCTCTAACCCTGCCCGTCGGATTGACCGGAGGCGCTCCTCCGTCCGGTCGCTACCCAGACCTTGGGCATGGGCCAGCACTCTCGAACCACGGCCCTTGCCCACGTAGAACGGTTTACGGGACCGCGGGTCGGAATACACGTAGACGTAGTAGCCGATCTTCGCGGCAACCGCCGCGGGAATTCTCAGGGGAACGGTATTGCGCATATGACGTGCGGACCATCATGGTGGGGGGACCCCAGACTAGGACCATAGGGGCTCAGAAATATTTTGCAACGGTTGCAAACTTGAGGAGTCGGGGCTCAGTCCCCGGGGCGTGCGTTGCCGGTTTACCCCACGATGCAGAGCCGCGCAGAACTCATACACGGAAGACTGACGAGGGTTTGGCAGGCCAATAGCCGCGGTCCCCAAACAAGAAACCCGCCGAAGCGGGTCCCCTGGTTAGCCTGTTGGTAGAACTTAGCTGCTGATCTTCCGCCGCATCACGCCCATCGGGCCAAGCGCGGAGCCGAAGAGCCAGACGGCCTTACCCCGGCCGTGAATCTCCCCCGTCCCGCCACAAGGCGGCTTCCAGCTGCCTTCGCCGTGGTACATCGGCCAACTACTTGGCTCCAGCGTTGTACTGGTAGTTGCCCTCAAGCTGGTCGAGAACGACGGTATTGGGCGGGTTGGAGTCGGCGGCGGCCGTCAGAACCATCTCCTTGTCCAGTTTGCGTGATCTGAACTTCCATCCCGTCGGCAAGGTCAGGCGCTTGCCCAGGGTGGGCAGGTTTTCGATGGTGTTCTTGGCGTCGGCTTTCAGGGACAGGCTGAACATGGTGTAGACGGCGCCCTCGGGAGTGATCAGCTCATATACCGTTTCGCCCGCATTGAAGATCATGCGGCTGTCACGTTTGGAGACCAACGGCGCGTAGGCCACCGGCGGTCCGGAAACGAACTTGTCGAAACTCGGGACTTCGAAGGTGCCGTCCAGGTTCAAGGGGATCGTGCCGATGACTCTCTTCTTGCAGCCATCCCAGGACGACGCGGTTATGGTGTTCACCACCAGACGCCGCGGGCCATTGAAGAAGATCCCGTCGCCCCCGAACTCCTTCTTCAAGGTATCCGCATTCAGAGCGCGGAAGCGGGCGTCCATCTCGTCGTTGGGCGCGGGAAGGGCGTTGCTGAGAGAGTTGAAGTAGTTGCCGATCCCGGCGCCGTTGGGCTGGCGGAACATGAACAGAATTTCGTAGAAGGCCTTGCCGCGCCAGTTTTCAGCCTTGATCGGGCAGGGATCCGTCAGGTTGACGATCGGTCCGGTTGCCGGTTTGGCTTGGGGGGCTGCTGCCGTTGGGGCAGTGGCTTGTGCTTGGGCAGTGGGGTGCCAGGCCAGCCCAGCGGCCAGCGGCCAGCGGCCAGCGTGGCAGTTGCAAACAAGACCGGCAAGACGTGCTGAATACTCTTCATGAGGGATCCTTTCTGTGGTTTGGGTGAGGCAGAAACCAATGGTACATAACCATCACGGCAAACGAGTGACCGCTGGCGGTACCCAGCTCTGCGTCAACAGCGCCCCTTCGGGCAGATAGGTGCGCAGCACCAGATAGAACTCGCCCGCTGGCGCAGGCAGCCAGTTCCTGGCGCCAGCCGCAGGCTGGGTGGAGCCGATGTTCAGGGTCATGCCGCCATCGGCATCGGGCTTGATGTCGCCGGACGGGAAGCTGCCAAACTTGTAGCGATTGGCCGGATTGGCGACGAAATTGTTGTCCATCCCATACATGGTCACCGACCAGAACGCCCCGACCGGCGGCGCCTGCCCTGGGGCGAAGCGCATCACGTAGCTACTGGCGCCGGTCAGCTTCGCGCCGGAAAAATCGACCGCGGTGTTCATGTAGATCGCCTCGGCAGTGTCGTTCGAGATGATCCCAGCCAGGGTCTGGATCGCCGCGCGCAACAGGAACTGGTCGCTCAGTCCGGCGCGTCCCATGGCGGGGGGCGGATAGGTCCAGCCGTTGACCTTCTTGCCCATGCCGCCAGCGATCGTTGCCTGCAGCAGCTTCATCCCGTCGACTGCGGCGCGCTCCAGCCCGCGCTGGGTCGCGGCGTCAACCTTGGTGACATCCTGGCCCGGGCCAACGCCGATCTCGGCAAAGCTCTTGATGATCGCCGCCTGCGGGCCGATCGGCGGGTCTTCGGTCATCGCCCGGTTCATAGTCTTCCACGGCGCCAACCGATCGGTCTTGGGATCGGAGGGCGCCCAGACATCGCGGCTGGGCGGCGCTTGTCTGCCAGTGCCCCACAGCGCCAGAGGCGTCAGCGCATACTGGTCCTGGATCTTGTTGACCGCTGCAGCATCGGTGGAGTCCTTGACGAGCGTGCGCCCCAGCATCAGAACGGAATTGGTCCGCGCCCGATCAAGTGCCACGACTCCGGCGGGCAGCGTGCCATGCCAGTTGGGGCCGATGACGGCGAAGCGCCCCGCCTTCGACCCCGTCGTCCGCGTGCCGACATAAGCAAAATTGTCCGAGTCGAGCGACGCCATCTCGAAAGTAAAATAGCGCTCGCCCATGGCGGGATGCGACAGGATCACCGGCCCCTTCGACAGGTCAAGCCACGCGATCGAATAGAGCGTGTCGTTGTTTGGCGAACCGCCATCGCGATACTCGGCGGTGGTCAGTTTGCGCGCGTGGAAGAACTGGTTTAGCGGCGCATAAGGCACCATCGGACTGCCGGTGTCCACCGTCACCCACTTGTAGCGGATCTCGGGCAGCAGCACCCAGGGGAAGCCCACGACGAACGCCTGCATTCCCAGCGTGTAGCCGTAGGTTTCGCGCCAGTCGGGTGCCGGCGCTGCCGCAGCGGGCGCAGGCTGGGACGCGGCAGGCGCCGCCGTCTGGGCCACCGACGAGCCGCCGCACACCAGAAGGGCGACAGCGATGCCCGACGCGATCCGAAACCTCATTGCCAGCTTCTTCACGACACAATTCTCCTCAGGATTGCATCTACAGGTCGGGTGATACGTCCAAAAGACCTAGGGCGCCTGGACCACTGCGGCCGGCTTCCAGCTACCCTCGCCAGGCGGCAGGATCGACGGCGGCGTGTCCTTCGGCCAGTAGAGGCGCATCACCATGTAGATCGGGCCACTCGGCGCGGGCAGCCAGTTGGCTTCCTTGCCATTGCCGGGCGAGTCCTTCTGGATGTACATCGTCAGCGAGCCGTCTGCGTTCTTCTTCATCGACGGCAACATCGGCGAATTGATCAGGTAGCGGTTGATCGGGTTGTCGATCAGCAACTGCGTCTTGCCGTCGTACATGGTGACCGACCAGAACGAGTTCACCGGCGGAAATTGGTCCTTGCCGAACGGCAAGGTATAGCTGTGCTTGCTGCCGTCCAGCGTGGCGCCGGTGCTATCGGTCTTGGCCAACGGGTACATGGCCTCGGCGGCGTCGTTGCCGTAGATGCCGGCGAGCGCGGCGGCAGCGCGCAGCTCGTAGTCGCCCTTGAAAAAGGCGCGGTCGCCGAAGGCTGCACCGACGAGCCAGCCGTTCACGTCCTTGCCGATGTTGTCGCGGCGCTTCTGGATCGCCTCATAGCCCTGCTTCACGCCCAGGCCAACCGCCGCCTTGTGTTCGAGCGAGAGGTCCTTGAAGTCGAAAGTCTTGTCCGGGCCGATGCCGATGCTGGCGAACTTGGCGCGCAGTTCCTTTTCTTCCGGCACGACCGGTGCGAACTGCAACAGGAAGTCCAGATAGGCAGCGAAGTCGGTCTTGAACGGGTCCTGCCCCACGAAGGGCGGGAACTCGATGGCCGGTGCAGCGGGCGGCGCCGGCTGCTTCAGGAAGGCCGACAGCGGCTCGGCACGGATGCCGGCCTGCACCTTCTTCACATTGTCGATGTCGGCCGCATTGAACAGCTGGGTGCGGAAGATGATCAGGCTGAACTGCGTCTCCGAGCGGAAGACCTGGGCGATGCCGTCGGGCTTGTCGCCCTTCCAGTCCGGGCCGGCCACGAGATAGCAACCCGCAACGTTCCCGGTGGTGCGGCTGCCGACGTAGCCGTAGTTGAACGAGTACAGGTCGGCCAGTTGCACCGAGAAGTAGCGCCCCTCCTCGACCTCGGGCACGCAGAACACCAGTGGCTCGGCACGCAGGTCGGCCTGCACCATCGAGTACGGTGTGTCGGCATTAGGCGTCGGGATGGCCGTGTCCTTGGGCGTGAAGGTCTTGGCGTCGTTCCACACCTCGTTGAAGCCGGCCTTGAACTGCGGCGACGCCTTGTCGACGTTGAACTCATTCATGGCCTTGTAGGCGGCGATCATGGGGAAGCCGTAGAGATAGGCCTGCTCGGCGATGGCCTTGGTCTGCTCGATGATTGGCGCCGGCACGCCCTGGGCCGCATCGGTCTTGGCGGCCTGGGTGACGGCGTCGTCCTTCTGCGAGCAGCCGCCGGCCAGGGCAGCGGCGATCAGCAAGGCAGCCAGCCCGGCGACACGGCCACTGTGCCGTCGCATGTTACTAGTCAGTTCATCGCGCACTCTTGATCCCTCTCATCTTGTCCATGGTTTTTGCTATACAAATAATTTAACGGGGCCGAGTCAGGGATACAAGGCATCGAAGTTGCCCCCGAGGGCTTGGTGGAGTATCAAGCCGGACAAAGCTGTGGACAGGCCTTGTTCAAGGTGAACACCGGCACTCGGGACCACGAGGTGTCCAACCTGAGCTGGGACTGGGAGATCAGGGGGCGTAATGCGTTCCTGATCCCCGCAAGCTTTGTGAAGAACCAGCGGGACCGGCTCGTGGTCTGTAACTCCATTGCCATGTCCGTGATCAATTCGGTCCGCGGGCAGCACTCCGAGAGGGTCTTTACCTTTCGGAAGCGGCCCGTAGCGCGGATGTACAACACGGCATGGAAGCGGGCACGGGCCAAGGCCGGACTACCGTGCATTCGTGTGCACGACTTGAAGCACACCTTCGGCTACCGCCTGCGGGCGGCGGGGGTGCGTTTTGAGGACATCCAAGACCTGCTCGGGCACAAGAGCCAGCAGATCACCCGGCACTACTCAGCGCCGGATATTGATCGCCTGTTGCTGGCTGCCGAGACGGTCGTGGAACTGCGTCAGGACCCTACACTGAGGCTGGTTCGCGGGGGTGCGCCACACAATTTCCACACAGAGCGGCGCATTCTGGCCACACAGGACCTGATAAGTGCCTGAAGTTATTGGTGGTGATGGGTAGAGTTGAACTACCGACCTCAGCATTATGAGTGCCGCGCTCTAACCAACTGAGCTACATCACCACGCGGGGGGCGCATTGTCTGGGGGGGCCGGGGGGCTGTCAAGAAACGGGCTGTGGGAGCGGCCCCGGGATCGATTGTAGGAACGCCTTTAGGGGGTAGCCGGGGTCGCCCGTGAACGCGCTCCTACAGGTCGGCCGGGAGCAGGGGGTCGCCGTGGATATCCATGGCTTTGCCCCGGTCGACAGCCGCAAAGACCCGGCCGATGGCCTTGGGGCTGGTGAGGGCCTGGTAGACCACGTCGCCCAGGTCGGTCCGGTTGATATAGCCCACCACGAAGGGGCTCTCGACGAGGATGGGGCCGCCCTTCCCGGGCCGCATCGTCATGCCGCCGGAGCGCACGATGGTCCAGGCCATCGAGGTGGCCCGCAGCTGCTTCTCGGCCCAGTCCTTGGCGCGGATGGATTTGCCGGCAAAGGCCTTCACGAAGGGATCCAGCACGACGGCGCTGTCGCCGCAGCCGATGGAGGTGGTGAGCACAAAGCGCGGCACGCCCGCGGCGCTGGCGGCGTCGATGACGTTGATATTGCCCTGGCTGTTCAGCTGCGGGGTCCCGCCGATGAAGCACACGACCTCCAGGCGCGGGGCATCGCGCTGGCTGAACACCGCTTCGACGTCGTCGCGCCGGGCGGGATCGGCCAGCAGCACTTCGGCGCCGAGGCGCTCCACCACACCCCGGTCCTGCTCCCGATGGATCACGCCCAGGACGGTCCGGCCGTCCCGGCGGGCGAGCTGCACCAGCCGGTACCCGGCATCTGTCTCGGCACCGAAGACGACCAGGGTGGTCGGGCTGTGTTCGGGGGTGGGCACCGGCAGATAGTGGCAGAAGCTGGGTCACGGGGGGATCGCGGCGGGATCGCGCCTAAAGGCGCTCCTACGAGCGGGTCAGACGTTGAAGCGGAAGTGGACGACGTCGCCCTCGTGCATCACGTATTCCTTGCCTTCGAGGCGCAGGCGGCCCGCTTCCTTCGCCCCCTGCTCCCCCTTCCCCGCGATGTAGTCCGGGTAGGCAATCACTTCGGCCCGGATGAAGCCCTTTTCAAAGTCCGTGTGGATCACGCCGGCCGCCTGGGGCGCCGTGTCGCCCACGTGAATCGTCCAGGCCCGGGTCTCCTTGGGGCCCACCGTGAAATAGGTCTGCAGGCCCAGCAGCCGGTAACCCGCCAGGATCACCCGGTTCAGGCCCGGCTCCTTGAGCTTGAGATCGTCGAGAAAGGCTTTTTTGTCCGCCTCATCGAGCTGGGCAATCTCCGCCTCGATCGCGGCACAAACGACGACCACCTCGGCGCCGTCCGTCAGGGCGTGGGCGCGGACCTTGTCCACAAAGGCGTTGCCACCCAGGCCGCTCTCATCCACGTTCGCCACGTACATCACGGGCTTGGCCGTGAGCAGGAACATTTCGGCAATGGCCTGCCGGTGTTCCTCCGGGATCGGGAAGGTTCT